>CANJYY010000319.1 GCA_947479185.1 Caulobacteraceae bacterium | reverse complement strand
GGGGCCTACACCGGCTCGGGCAGCGTGATCACCAAGGACGTGCCGCCGGACGCGCTGGGCCTCGAGCGCGGCGTCCAGGCCGAAAAGCCCGGCTGGGCCGCGCGCTTCCGGGCGATGAAGGCGGCGCGCAAGAAGGGCTAGGCTCGACCGTCACCACGCGCGCCGGCCGTTTGCGAGACGCTGGTTGGTCGTAACGCCGCAGCCATGGCATGAAGGCGCATGCGCCTTTCGCCCTTCATCATCGCCGCCATCCTGGTTGTCCCGACCGCGACCCCGGTCCAGGCCGAGGACGCCGCGCTGTTCACCTATTTCCGCACGATCTGCGCCCCGTCGCCCGATCCCGTGGCGGGCGCGGTGCGGGCGGTGGAGCAGGGGTTCGCGCCGGCCAAGAAGACGCCGAAGGTCGGCGACCTGCAGGACGTGCGGGCCTTCGAGAAGACCGTCGGCGGCCGCGAGTTCTTCGTCATCACTGGCCGGGGCCGGGGCAAGCCGAAGGACGGCGTGCCGGCCTCGGCGACCAGCGCCTGCGGCGTCGGGGTCAAGGGCAAGGATGAGGCGGCCATGGCGGCCGGACGACGCTGGGTCGGGGTGCCGGTCTCGCGGTCGGTGCTCGGCGTCGCCTTCCACGCTTACCGCCAGTCGTCCGCCGGTCGCACGCCCCTGTCGTTCGACGACAGGGACGCGACCAAGGCGGCGGTGCTGGCCGGCGACCTGAACGTGCTGACGGTCAGCAGCCTGGGCGGCTCGACCCTGCTGTTCCTGTCCCGCTCGCGGGCGGCGACTTAGGCCGCCGCCTGCTCGGCCTCTTCCACGGGCTGGCGGATCAGGTAGTCGAACGCTGACAGCGCCGACTTCGAACCCTCGCCCATGGCGATGATGATCTGCTTGAACGGCGTCGTCGTCGCATCGCCGGCGGCGAACACGCCGGGGACCGAGGTGGCCCCGCGCTGGTCGACCTCGATCTCGCCGCGCGGGCTCAGCGCCAGGGCGCCCTTCAGCCACTCGGTGTTCGGCACCAGGCCGATCTGCACGAAGATGCCTTCAAGCTCGATCTGGTGCAGCGCGTCGGTCTTGCGGTCGGTGTAGCTGAGGCCATTGACCTTCACGCCGTCGCCGTGGACCTCGGTGGTCAGGGCCGAGGTGACGATGGTCACGTTTGGCAGGCTGTTCAGCTTGCGCTGCAGCACCGCGTCGGCCCGCAGCTGGCTGTCGAACTCGATCAGGGTGACGTGGGCGACAATGCCGGCCAGGTCGATGGCCGCCTCGACGCCGCTGTTGCCGCCGCCGATCACCGCCACGCGCTTGCCCTTGAACAGCGGACCGTCGCAGTGCGGGCAATAGGCCACGCCCTTGTTGCGGTACTGCTCCTCGCCGGGCACGCCCATCTGCCGCCAGCGGGCGCCGGTGGCGAGGATGACGGTGCGCGAGGCGAGGGTGGCGCCGTTCTCCAGCTCGACGGTGACCAGCCCGCCGGGCGCGGCCGCCGGGACCAGCTTCACGGCCTTCTGCAGGTTCATCACGTCGACGTCGTAGTCCTTCACATGCTGCTCGAGCCCGGAGACCAGCCTGGGGCCCTCGGTGTGCGGCACGGAGATGAAGTTCTCGATGGCCATGGTGTCGAGCACCTGGCCGCCGAAGCGCTCGGCCGCCAGGCCGGTGCGGATGCCCTTGCGGGCGGCGTAGATGGCCGCCGCGGCGCCGGCGGGGCCGCCGCCGATGATCAGCACCTCATAGGGGGCCTTGGCCTTGAGCTTCTCGGCGTCGCGGGCGGCCGCGCCGGTGTCGAGCTTGGCGAGGATCTGCTCCAGGCTCATGCGGCCCTGGCCGAAGGCCTCGCCGTTCAGCAGCACGGTCGGCACGGCCATCACCTGGCGCGCCTCGACCTCGGCCTGGAACAGCGCGCCGTCGATGGCCACGTGGCTGATGTTCGGGTTCAGCGCGGCCATGGTGTTCAGCGCCTGCACCACGTCGGGGCAGTTCTGGCAGGACTGCGAGAAGTAGGTCTCGAAGTGGAACGGCCCTTCGAGGGCGCGGATCTGCTCGACCAGCTCGGCCTCGATGCGCGGCGGGTGTCCGCCCACATGCAGCAGGGCCAGCACCAGCGAGGTGAACTCGTGGCCGAGCGGCAGGCCGGCGAAGCGCACGCTGGCGTCACCCGCGGCGCGCTCGATGGCGAAGGAGGGCCGGCGCGCGTCGTCGTCGCGGCGCACCAGGCTGACCTTGTCCGAAGCGGCGACGATGTCGTCCAGCAGTTCGGAGAGCTCGGCGGACGCGGGCCGGTCATCCAGCGAGGCGACCAGGGTGACCGGCTGCCGGAGGTTCTCGAGATAGGCTTTCAGCTGGCCCTTGAGGGTGGCGTCCAACATGTGAGGCTCCGGAAGCAGGTCGTTCGGGGGAGGGGGTAGTCCGGCGCCGCCCGCTCGGGGCGACGCCGGTAGTCAAGAGAAGTCGCGGACTAGATCTTGCCGACCAGGTCGAGCGACGGGGCGAGGGTCTTCTCGCCTTCTTCCCACTTGGCCGGGCAGACTTCGCCCGGGTGCGAGGCGACGTACTGGGCGGCCTTGACCTTGCGCATCAGCTCGGCGGCGTTGCGGCCGATGCCTTCGGCGGTCACTTCTGTGAACTGGATCACGCCCTGCGGGTCGACCAGGAAGGTGCCGCGGTCGGCCAGGCCCTGGCCTTCGCGCATCACGCCGAAGTTGTTGGTCACCACGCCCGACGGGTCGCCGATCATCGTGTACTGGATCTTGCCGATGGCCGGCGAGGTGTCGTGCCAGGCCTTGTGCGAGAAGTGGGTGTCGGTCGAGACCGAGTAGACCTCGACGCCCAGCTTCTGGAATTCGGCGTAGTTGTCGGCCAGGTCTTCCAGTTCGGTCGGGCAGACGAAGGTGAAGTCGGCCGGGTAGAAGAAGACCACGGACCACTTGCCCTTCATGTCAGCGTCGCTGACGGAGATGAACTTGCCGGCCTTGAAGGCCTGGGCGGTGAAGGGTTTGATTTCGGTGTTGATCAGGGACATGTCGTGCTCCGGTGAGGTCGATGGCGGTGGGATAACGGCTGACGCTGGATAAACAAAATTGATTTAATCAGCTCGCGGGATAGAGCGGGCCTATGCTGTGTCCGAACCGGTCTCCGACCCCATCTTCCCACGCCGTCGTCCGGTGCTAAACAGCGCCGTCACCAGCCCCGGACAGAAACATGACCGCAGACGCTCAGAAGCAGGCCGCCGGCGAGGCCGCCGCCGAACTCGTGGAGGCCGGCATGGTCGTCGGCCTCGGCACCGGCTCGACCGCCGCCTGGTTCGTCAAGGCGCTGGCCGCCCGGTCGCTCGACATCCGCGGCGTGCCGACCTCGGAGGCGACCGCCAACCTGGCCCGCGAGCTGGGCATCCCGCTGGTGGGCCTCGATGACGTCAAGGCCATCGACCTGACCGTCGACGGCGCCGACGAGATCGGCCCGGGCCTGTCGCTGATCAAGGGCGGCGGCGCGGCCCTGCTGCGCGAGAAGCTGGTCTGGGAGGCCTCGCGCCGCTGCGTGGTCATCGCCGACGCCGCCAAGGTGGTGAAGGTCCTCGGCCAGTTCCCGCTGCCGATCGAGGTGGTCCGCTTCGGCCATCCGCACACCGGCCGCCGCCTGGCCGACATCGCCGCCGAGTTCGAGCTGCCGCCGCCGCGCCTGCGCACGGCCGAGCGCGGCGTGGTGGTCACCGACGGCGGCAACGTGATCTACGACCTGGCCGCCGGCGCCATCCCCGACCCCGCCGCCCTCGCCGGGGCGCTGAAGAGCCTCACCGGCGTGGTCGAGCACGGCCTGTTCCTCGACCTCGCCGACGCGGCGCTGGTCGGGACCGACGCGGGGGTGGTCAGGCACGTTCCC
>CANJYY010000318.1 GCA_947479185.1 Caulobacteraceae bacterium | reverse complement strand
GTCTACAACGCCCTGGGCGTGCCGGTGGCGGCGGGCGTGCTCTATCCGGCGTTCGGCCTGCTGCTGTCGCCGCAGCTGGCGGCGGCGGCCATGGCGCTCAGCTCGGTCAGCGTGATCGCCAACGCCCTGCGGCTGCGGGCGGTGAAGCTCTAGTCCGGTCGGCCCGGGGTCTTCATGGCCCGGTCGGCCGTTACGCCACGGACGACGGCTGTCTTGGCGCCGGCGACCTTGCCGGGCTTCATGAATTTCACCAGCACGCGCTGACCGATCAGCAGCGGCGCGTTGTCGGCCGTGACCACCACCTCGACCACCCGCTCGTCCGAGCGCTGCGAGGGGTCGTCCGAGGCCAGCTTGCGGGCGCCGAACACCGCGGCCCGCCGCAGCACGGCGCCGACATAGACCTTCGACGGGTCGCCTTCCGGCTGGATCTCGACTTGCTGGCCCACCGAAACGTTCGGCAGGTCGCTTTCGACGATCTCGGCGCGGGCGATGCGCGGCGCGTCCGGCTCCAGGTCGAACATGGTCGAGACGTTGAGGGTCGAGGCCCCGGCGCCCGGATTGGCGTAGCGGCGGGCGATGCGGCCGTTGCTCGGCGCGCGGATGATCGTCAGTTCCTGGGCGTACTCGGCTTCGCGCTGGGCGGCCTGATAGGTGGCGATGGTCGCGCGCTGGGCGGCGATCTGGGCTTCCCAGTTGCGGATCTCGTCACGCTGGGTGTCGAGACGCTGGCGGGCGACGAAGTTGCTTTCGATCAGGCCTTCCAGCCGCTTGTACTCGCGCCGCGCGGTGTCGAGCTTGACCTGCATGACGGCGATCTGGGCGGTGGACTGCCGGACCGTGGCGACGGCGCGGGCGACCGCCAGCCGGGCCTCATCGTCTTCCTGGCGGGCCAGCACCTGGCCGGCGACGACGCGGTCGCCTTCCTGGACGTAGACGGCCTTGACCACGCCGCCGCGGCGGGCCGCGATCTGGATGATGCCGCCTTCAACGTCGATCTTGGCGTTGGCGATCGCCGCGTAGGGGCTTTCCACCTTGGTCGCGGCGGCCTTCTCGGCCTCCGCCGCCTTGGTCGCCTTGGCCCTGGACGACAGGGTCCAGCCGACCCCCAGCAGGACGATCAGCACAAGGGCGATCCACAGCCATTTGTTCTTCAGGAATGCGGGCATCGGGTCAGTCCTCGGGTCGGTCAGTGCTGGGCCAGAGAGGCGTCAGGGTTGGGAATGCGGCGCTGGTCATCAATGATCTTGCCGTCCTGGATATGGATCACCCGGTCGGCCCAGGCTTCCAGGCGCGGGTCGTGGGTCACGCAGATGACGGCGGCGCCGTGCTCGGTGGCGGCGCGGCGCAGAAGGCGGATCACCACCTGGCCGTTTTCGCCGTCGAGGGCGGAGGTGGGTTCGTCGGCGAACAGGATCTGCGGGTCCTTGGCCAGGGCCCTGGCGATGGCCACCCGCTGCTTCTCGCCGCCCGACAGCTCGGCCGGGCGCTGGTGGAGGCGCGGACCGAGGCCCACTTCCTCGAGGGCCTCGATCGCCCGGGCGCGGGCCCGGGCCGGCGTCAGGCCCTGGTACTTGAGCACGGTGGTGACCTGCTGCAGCGCCGTGAGCGCGGGGAACAGGTTGAAGCCCTGGAAGATGAATCCGCAGTGGTCGAGGCGGAACCGGTCGATCTTGCCGGGCGACAGCTTCCACAGGTCGTCGACGTCGAGGACATCGACCCGGCCCTCTTCCGGCCGCAGCAGGCCCGAGAGGGCGGCGATCAGGGTCGACTTGCCCGACCCGGAAGGGCCCATGACCATGGTCAGGTCGCCGTGGCGGGCGTCGAAGTCCACGCCCTTGAGAACCTCGACGAAGGATTTTCCGGACTTGAAGCGCTTGACCAGCGCCTTGGCCTCGATGGCGAAGTCGCCGTGCTTGCCGTGGACCTTGGTGTGGGAGGTCATCGCAGGAGGTCCGCTGGCTGGCTGTTCTTGAGCACGCCCAGCGACAGCATGCCGGACCCGACCGCGATCAGGATCAGGCCGACGCCGACAACCGCCAGGAGCGCGACGGGCAGGCCGATGATCACCGCGTTGGCCGCGGCGAACAGCTTGACCAGCCAGGTCAGGCCGATGGCCGCGGCGACCCCGACGCAACCGACCCAGAAGCTCAGCTCGACAACGATCCGCCGCAGCGAGGGCATGCCGACGCCCAGGGCGCGCAGCGAGGCGAATTCCTTGATGTTGGCCATGATCGCCCCGCGCAGGGTCTGCCAGGTGATGGCCACGCCGATGATGATGCCCAGCACCACGCAGCCGCCGATGATGATCACCAGGATGCCTTCCTCGAACATCGCCCCGGCGTTGGCCTCGGCCAGCTGCTGCCGGGTCCAGGCCTTCCACTGGCCCTTGCCCATGGCGTTGAGCTGGGTCGCGACCCGTTCGGTGTCGGCCGGGTTGCGGATCTTGACCATCAGGGGGCCGGTGCGGGGACCGCTGTCGCCCTGTCCCATCATGCGCAGGCTGTCGCGCGACATGACGATCATCGGCTGCATCATGCTGGGGTAGCCGCGCAGGATGCCGGCCACCGTCACGGTCTGGCCGTTGTAAAGCGCCTTGTCGCCCAGCTTGACCCCGAGGGTGCGCAGCGAAGTCTCGTCGACGGCGATCGTGTAGGGCTGGCGCAGCGCGTCGACCAGCTCCCGCGAATAGTCGGTCGGGATGGTCACCGACCCGGGCCGGGTGTCGATGATCGTGGCCATGACGAAGTTCTGCTTCGGGCCCTTGAGCCGAGCCCGCTCGGCCGCGCTCATCGTCGGATTGTAGTCCTTGACCGACTGGAAGGTGCCGCCGGAGGTGTAGAACGACTGCACCTCGACCACGTCGGGGTGGTTATAGACCAGCGGAATGAAGCGGCGGGCCACGCCCGAGGGGCCGCTCATCATGTTGCTCACGCCGGGGCGCATGACGATGATGTCGGCGGCCGAGCGCTCGACCTGGGCGGTGAAGCTCTGGCCGATGCCGATGAACACGCCGGTCATCGCCAGCACCAGCAGGCCCGACAGCGCAAGCGCCATCACCGCCGCCATGTAGCGGCGCCATTCATAGATCAGCGTGGCCAGAGCCAGCGACATGACAAACCCAACTCCCCGAGCGTCCAGCACGGGACGCGTTGCGGTTCTGTCTCGGACAGGCCTCGCGGCCAAGTTAAATCGGGGTAAGGGCTTGCCCGAAATGCTGGCCAGACGGGCGCCCGCGCGCTAGTTCCGTCGGTTCGATAGACAGTTTGTTCCCGATTTCGCAGGCTTTTCAATGAACCGCGTTCTTCTCGGCGGCCTCGCCGCCGCCGCCGCCTTCCTCAGCATGGCGATCGTTTCACCGGCGTCTGCGGACGAGGGCATGTGGACGTTCGACGCCTTTCCGGCGGCCCGGGTAAAGGCCGACCACGGTGTAACCGTGGATCAGGCCTGGCTCGACCGGGTCCAGGCCGCATCGGTGCGCATTCCCGGCTGCTCGGCGTCGATCGTCTCGAAGGACGGTCTGGTGCTGACCAACAACCACTGTGTGCGCAGCTGCCTGCTGGCCCTGTCCGGCGCGACCAACGACCATCTGAAGGACGGCTTCCTGACGGCGACGCGCGCCGAGGAGAAGACCTGTCCCGGCATGACCGGCGAGGTGCTGGTGGCGATCACCGACGTGACGGCCCGGATCAACGCCGCCACCGCCGGCAAGCGGGGCGAGGCCTGGAGCCAGGCGCGCGAGGCCGCGACGACCGCTGTCGAGGCCGAGTTCTGCCGGGGCAAATCCGGCGACCGCTGCCAGCTGATCAGCCTGTACCGGGGCGGGCGCTACGCCCTCTATCGCTATCACCGCTACACCGACCTGCGGCTGGTGTTCGCGCCCGAGTTCGC
>CANJYY010000317.1 GCA_947479185.1 Caulobacteraceae bacterium | reverse complement strand
CATCGTGCCGGCCGACACGGTCATGCCGCCGCGCAATGACCACGTGCGGGCATGGGACGAACATTCGGCCGACGAGCAGCGGCTGTTCACCCGGCTGCAGGCGGCGTTCGCCGGGATGCTGGACCACGCCGACCAGCATCTGGCGCGGCTGGTGGCGTTTCTGGAGGACGCCGGGCTGCGCGAGGACACCCTGATCCTGGTGCTGTCGGACAACGGCGCCAGCCAGGAGGGCGGGCCGCTGGGCATGGTCAACGCCATGGGGCCCTACAACGGCAAACCCGAGCCGATGGAGGAGAAGATCGCCCGCATCGACGACATCGGCGGGCCGGACACGCATTCGAACTTCCCGCTCGGCTGGGCGATGGCCTCGAACACGCCGCTGCGGCGCTACAAGCAGAACACCCACGGCGGCGGCATCCGCGATCCGCTGGTGATCAGCTGGCCGGCGGGGATCCCGGCGCGCGGCGAGCTGCGCGGGCAGTTCACCCACGCCAGCGACGTGACGCCGACGCTGCTGGCGCTGCTGGGCCTGACGCCGCCGGCGGTTATCGCCGGGGTGGCGCAGACGCCGCTGGAGGGGACCAGCTTCAAGGCTTCGCTGTTCGACGGCGCCGCGCCCGCCAAGACCGGGCCGCAGCATTTCGAGATGTTCGGTCACCGGGGGATCTGGAAGGACGGCTGGAAGGCGGTGGCGTTCCACCCGCCGGGCCGGCCGTTCGACGCTGACCAATGGGAGCTCTATCACCTCGACCAGGACTTCTCCGAGACCGACGACCTGGCGGCGGCGCAGCCGGACAAGCTCAAGGAGATGGTCGCCCTGTGGTGGGCCCAGGCGGAGAAACACCAGGTGCTGCCGCTCGACGACCGCTTCGCCGAGCGGTTCGCGGTCAACGCCCAGCGGTTCCACGGCGCGCGCAAGACGTTCGTGTTCCACCGCGGCATGGGCCATGTGCCGACCGACGTGGCGCCCGACATCCGCAGCCGCAGCTACTTCATCGAGGCCGAGGCCCGGCTGGCGGCCGGCGACGAGGGGGTGCTGATCGCCCACGGCGACATGACCTGCGGCTACAGCCTGTTCGTTCGCGACGGGCGGCTGGTGCACGACATGAACATCGGCGGCAAACACGTGACCCTGACCAGTGACCGGCCGGTCGAGCCCGGCCACCGGCGGTTGGGCGTGGCGGTGCGGCCCGGTCCGGGTGGACGCCGCGTGGTGCTGCTGATCGACGGCGCGCCCGCCGGCGAGCTGACCACGCCGCTGGGCTTCTACAACTTCATCAGCTGGTCGGGGCTCGACATCGGGCTCGACCGGGGCAGCCCGGTGGCCGACTACGCCGCGCCGTTCGCCTTCACCGGCCTCCTGAAAAAGGTGAGCGTGACCATGGACGACGACCAGGACCTCGACGGCCAGGGCGTCGGGGATGCGGAAATGGCGCGGCAGTAGGGAATTTCCCTCTCCCGGGCGGGAGAGGGAGGGGCCCGGCGCAACGCGACGGGAGGGTGAGGGGTTACGGCTTTGCCTGAACCGTCCCTAACCCCTCATCCGACCTGCTCCGCAGGCCACCTTCTCCCTCCGGGAGAAGGACGCTAGGCTCTCCCCATGATCACCCGCACCCTGCTCCTCGCCGCCGCCGCCCTGTCGCTCGCCGCCTGTTCGCCCGAACCGGCGAATGAGACCTCCGGCCCGGCGGCCGATCCGCCGCCGGTGACGACGCCGGCCACGGAGCCGTCCGCGCCGGCGCCCACGCCCGCCGCCGGCGAACAGGGCGGGACCGACCTGTGGAAGACGGTCGCCAACGCCGGCGACCAGGACCGCGTCGCCCGCCTGGCGGACGCCTGGAAGGGCGCCCTGGCAGACGCCAACAAGGGCCACCTGCACGGAGCCGAGATCGACGCCCTGGGGCTGCTCGGCGTGCCCGACGCGGGCCTGACCGGCAACCTGCAGCCCGGGCCCGGCAAGTACCGCTGCCGCACGATCAAGATCGGGTCGCAGGGCGAAAGCGACCTGACCTATGTCGCCTATCCCTGGTTCACCTGCACCGTCGCGCTGACGCCCGGCGGCGACCTGATCCTGACCAAGACCGGCGGCAGCCAGCGCACGCGCGGCCTGCTGTATCCGGATACCGACAAACGGCTGGTCTATGTCGGCGCCCAGGCCTGGGGCGCGGACGAGACGACGTATCCGGCCTATGGCCAGAACGCCGAGCGCGACCAGGTGGGCGTGTTCGAACGCGTCGGCACGGACCGCTGGCGGCTGGTGCTGCCCTGGCCGAAGCAGGAGTCGAAGCTGGAAATCCTCGAGTTGCGGAAGTAGGCGATCACGCCTCTCCCGGAGGGAGAGGGGGACCATGCGGAGCATGGTGGAGAGGGAGGCGCCAGTGTCGGCGGCGGATCCCTCATCAGCGGTTCATCCCTCTCCGACCTGGCTCCGCCAGGCCACCTCTCCCTCCGGGAGAGGATGAAGGCCTGTCACCCCTTGTGTGGCCCCACAGCCACACCTACATCCGGTCGGTCCGGTTGTGCTTGATCAAGGCGACCGGTCGCATTCCGCCGTAACGGGGACAGCATGAACATCGATCTCTATTCCGACCGCGCCAAGCAGGCGATCCAGTCCGCGCAGTCGCTGGCGCTCGCGCGCCGCCACCAGAACCTGACGCCCGAGCACATTCTCAAGGTGCTGCTGGAGGAAAAGGACGGCCTGAGCCGCGCCCTGATCCAGAGCGCCGGGGGCCGGCCCGACGCGGTCGACACCGCCGTCGAGGGCCTTCTGTCCAAGATGCCCAAGGTCGAGGGCGGCTCCGGCCAGCTCTACCTGAAGCCCGAGTCCGCCCGCGTGTTCGCCAGGGCGGAAGAGGACGCCAAGAAGGCCGGCGACGCCTTCGTGACCACCGAACGTCTGCTGATCGCCCTGGCCGCCGAGGGCGGCGAGGCCGGCAAGGCGCTGAAGGACGCCGGTGCGTCCGAGAAGTCGCTGGAGACCGCCGCCGCCGACGTGCGCAAGGGCCGCACCGCCGACAGCGCCAGCGCCGAGGAAGGCTATGACGCCCTCAAGCGCTACGCCCGCGACCTGACCCAGGCCGCGCGCGACGACAAGCTGGACCCCGTCATCGGCCGCGACGAGGAGATCCGCCGCACCATCCAGGTGCTGAGCCGCCGGACCAAGAACAACCCCGTGCTGATCGGCGAACCGGGCGTCGGCAAGACCGCCATCGTCGAGGGCCTGGCCCTGCGCATCGTCAACGGCGACGTGCCCGAGAGCCTGAAGGACAAGAAGCTGCTGTCGCTCGACATGGGCAGCCTCATCGCCGGCGCGAAGTATCGCGGCGAGTTCGAGGAGCGGCTGAAGGCCGTGCTCGGCGAGGTCACCGCCGCCGAAGGCAGCATCATCCTGTTCATCGACGAGATGCACACCCTGGTCGGGGCCGGCAAGGGCGACGGGGCGATGGACGCCTCCAACCTGCTCAAGCCCGCCCTGGCGCGCGGCGAGCTGCACTGCGTCGGCGCGACCACGCTAGATGAGTACCGCAAGCATGTGGAGAAGGACGCGGCCCTGGCCCGTCGCTTCCAGCCGGTGTTCGTCGGCGAGCCCACGGTCGAGGACACCGTCTCGATCCTGCGCGGGCTGAAGGAGAAGTACGAGCTGCACCACGGGGTGCGCATCAGCGACAGCGCCATCGTCGCCGCCGCCACCCTGAGCAACCGCTACATCGCCGACCGCTTCCTGCCCGACAAGGCCATCGACCTGATGGACGAGGCGGCCAGCCGCGTGCGCATGGCCGTCGACTCCAAGCCCGAGGAGCTGGACGAGATCGACCGGCGCCTGGTCATGCTGAAGATCGAGCGCGAGGCCCTGAAGAAGGAAACCGACGCCGCCAGCAAGCAGCGGCT
>CANJYY010000316.1 GCA_947479185.1 Caulobacteraceae bacterium | reverse complement strand
TTCCGCTGGACCCGCGCGGCGGCGGACAGGGGCAATGTGCGCGGCATCTTCAATCTGGCCGTCAGCTACGACGTCGGCCTGGGCGTGGCCGAGGACAAGGTCGAGGCGATCCGCTGGTACAGGGCCGCCGTCGCCGAGGGCGACACGGACGCCATGCACAACCTGGCCATCCTCTATCTGCGCGGCGAGGGCGTCGAGAAGGACGAGACGGAAGCGGCCCGGCTGTGGACCCGCGCGGCGGGCCTCGGCGACTCGGCCAGCATGGCCCAGCTCGGAACCATGGCCTACTGGGGCAAGGGCGGGGACAAGGACCTCGCGGCCGCCCTTCGGTGGTGGCGCGCCGCCGCCGACAAGGGCGAGGCCTCGGCGATGTTCTTCCTCGGGGTGCTCTACGAGACCGGCGAGGGCGTGGCGACCAACGACGCCGAAGCCCTGAAATGGATCCGCAAGGCCGCCGACAAGGACCAGCCCAACGCCATGGTCAATCTGGGCGTGCGCTTCCTGTCGGGAAAGGGCGTCGCCCGCGATCCGCGTCAGGCCCGCCGCTGGTGGCTGGCCGCCGCCGACAAGGGCGACGGCGACGCCATGTACTATCTGGGCATGCTCTATTCCGACGGCGAGGACGGCATCCCCGAGGACCAGGAGGTCGCCGTCAAATGGCTGCGCCAGGCCGCCCAGTCCGGCAACATCGAGGCCGCCCGCGTCCTGCGCCAGAACGGCGTCGGCGTGGTGGCCCCGGCGGAGGCGATGTAGCGCCCAAGCAAAAGGGCCGGAGCTTGCGCTCCGGCCCTTCGCGTTTGTGGCTATGGCCGCCGATCAGGGCAGCTGGGCGCTCAGCGACAGGCCGATGACCCGCGGCTCGTTGACGAAGCCGGTGTTGTTGTTGAAGTCGATGCCGCCCTTGAGGTTGTCCTCGTCGGTGATGTTGCGGGCGAACAGCGCCACTTCCCAGGCGCCGTCGTCGCGGGTGTAGCCCAGCTTCAGGCCGCCCTCGAAGTTGCCGTCGGTCTGGTATTCCCGCGACTCATAGAGGAACAGGTTGGTCTTGCCCTGGACGCTCCAGTCGGTGAAGGCGAACAGCGAGCCGCCGTTGCCCAGCGGGTGGGTATAGCGGGCGGTGAAGTCGAAGATCGACTCCGGCGCGTTCGGGAACGGGTTGCCGTCGACGAACACCAGGCCGACGCCGGCGACCGGATCGGTCGGGGTGCACTGGCCGGAGCCGCAGGTGGCGACCTTGAGGGCGGAGTCGTCGATCTCGGTGCTGTTGTAGCTGTAGCCGGCGGTCAGGACGAGGTTCTCGCTGACGACCCACTCGCCGTCGATCTCGAAGCCCCAGGCCTTGCCCTTGTCAGCGTTGAGCAGGATCGTGTTGTTGCCGGCCCCGCCGATGGCGCTGAACTGCGGATCACTGATCGTGTAGGTGAACAGCGCGCCGTTCAGGCGGACGCGGCGGTCGAACAGCTCGCTCTTCACGCCCGCTTCCCACGACTGGATGGTCTCGGACTGGGCGACCGACGGCGCGCCGAAGAAGGCCACGTCGCGGCCCTGGATCGACGGGCCGCGGAAGCCGCGGGCGGCGCGGGCGTAGAGGCTGACGTCCGACGAGACGTCATAGAACAGGCTGGCGTCCCAGCTGACCTGCTCGTCGGACACGCTCACCTTGGCGAACGGGATCGGCGAGACGACGTTGGTCAGGTCCTTGTCGTCGCTGGTCCAGCGCAGGCCGCCGGTCAGGCGCAGGGCGTCCGTCAACTGATACGTCGCCTGGCCGAACAGGGCCCAGGAGGTGTTCTCGTGCGTCAGGGTGGTGGCCGCCACGAAGCCCGGATCGGTGAACACGACCAGCGTCGATTCGAAATAGTAGGCGCCGACCTGCCAGGTCAGCGGGCCTTCGGTGTCGCTGGCGAGGCGGATTTCCTGGCTGTACTGGTCCAGATCGCGGATGCCGTCGGTGGTGTCGGACGGGAAGGGGATGAAGCCCGGCCCGGTGACCATGTTGCCGCCGTCGATGTCGCCGCGGCTGGAGCCGTTGGTCGTCTCGTACGCCGAGATCGAGGTCAGGGTCACGTCGCCCAGGTCGTAGTCGATCTTCAGGGACGTGCCCCAGCCGTCATAGGCCTGCGGATTGTTGCCGCCGCCGTCGTAGTAGACCGTGTCGCGATCGTAGTTGGCGTTCAGCTTGTTGCTGCCCGTGGACACGATGTTGGCGCGGAACACGGCCGAGGTGCCGTCCAGCGAGCGGGCGTGGACGTTGAACAGGGCCGACAGCTGCTCGGTCGGGGTGAACAGCAGCTGCAGCCGGGCGGCGGTTTCATCGAACCCGCCGAGCACGTCGTTCCTGCCGGTGAAGCCGTTGCTGATCCAGTCGTCGCGGTGCTGCACCAGCAGCGAGGCGCGGGCCGACAGCTTGCCGGGGACCAGAGCCCCGCCGATGCCGCCGTCGAAGGTCAGGGTGTTGTAGCTGGCGATCGTGCCGGTGGCCCGGGCGCTGAAGGTCTCGCTCGGCTTGATGCTGTCGAACTTGACGATGCCGGCGGTGGTGTTGCGGCCGAACAGCGTGCCCTGCGGGCCGCGCAGGACCTCGAGCCGGTCCAGATCGAACAGCGGCGAGCTCTTGAGCACGACGTTTTCCAGCACGACATCGTCCTGGATGACCGACACCGGCTGCGAGGCGGCGACGTCGAAGTCTGTATTGCCGAGGCCGCGGATGTAGAAGCGCGGCGCGATCCGGCCGTTCGAGGATTCGGTGTAGAGCGCCGGGACCCGCGCGCCGAGCGCCAGGATGTCGTCGCCGGCGGCGAAGATCGACTGCAGCTGCTCGCCCTCGACGGTGGCCACGGAAACCGGCACGTCCTGCAGGTTCTCGCTGCGCTTCTGGGCGGTCACGATGACCTCGCCGACGGTCGTTTCCTGCGCTGACGCCGGCGCGGCGGCGAGCGCCGCGGTGAGGGCGGCGACGCCGCAGGAGAGGGCGAGCGCGTATCGCGCCGCCGATCGGGTGTTGCTCATGATCAATCCTTGTCTTGTCCGCCTGCGCGGTCGCCTGAGCTGAAGGCCCCAGCCCCCCATGGCGTGATCCCAAGGGCTAGTCGCGACAGCGCCTTCGATCTACCGCGCCAGGCGTCGGGGCGGTGGAAAACGGAACGATTGCGACATTTGTGTTGCCGCTATGCGACAATATCGGGCGCCCGGGCGCAACCACGCAAAAGGGCCGGAGATCGCTCTCCGGCCCTTCGCATTTCAGATCAGCTTTCGCTGATTAGCACTTGTAGTACATGTCGAATTCGACGGGGTGCGGGTGCAGCTGGAGGCGCATCACCTCTTCCATCTTCAGCTCGATGTAGGCGTCGATGAAGTCGTCATCCATGACGCCGCCCTTCTTGAGGAAGGCGCGGTCCTTGTCGAGGCTTTCCAGGGCTTCCTTGAGGCTGCCGCAGACTTCCGGGATCTTCTTCTGTTCGCGCGGCGGCAGGTCGTAGAGGTTCTTGTCGGCGGGCGCGCCCGGATCGATGCGGTTCTCGATGCCGTCGAGGCCGGCCATCAGCAGGGCCGTGAAGGTCAGGTACGGGTTGCCCATGGGATCGGGGAACCGGCATTCCAGACGCTTGGCCTTGGGGCTGTCGACGTGCGGGATGCGGATCGAGGCGGAGCGGTTGCGGCTGGAGTAGGCCAGCTTCACCGGCGCTTCGTAGCCCGGGACCAGGCGCTTGTAGCTGTTGGTCGTCGAGTTCGAGAAGGCGTTGATCGCCTTGGCGTGCTTGATGATGCCGCCGATGTACCACAGGCACATCTGCGACAGGCCGGCGTACTCGTCGCCGGCGAACAGCGGCTTGCCGTCGCCCCAGATCGACTGGTGCACGTGCATGCCCGAGCCGTTGTCGGCGAACATCGGCTTGGCCATGAAGGT
>CANJYY010000315.1 GCA_947479185.1 Caulobacteraceae bacterium | reverse complement strand
TGATCTGCATCGACGCGCTGAAACGCGCCTCGGGCCGGCGGATCACCGCGGTGCTGCCCTACTTCGGCTACGCCCGCCAGGACCGCAAGACCGGCGGCCGCACGCCGATCTCGGCCAAGCTGGTGGCCAACCTGATCACCCGCGCCGGCGCCGACCGGGTCCTGACCATGGACCTGCACGCCGGCCAGATTCAGGGCTTCTTCGACATCCCGACCGACAATCTGCTGCCGGTGCCGCTGCTGGCCGACGACATCCGCGCCCGCTACGGCAAGACCGACGACCTGCTGATCGTCTCGCCCGACGTCGGCGGGGTGGTGCGGGCCCGCGCCCTGGCCAACCGCCTCAGCGCCGACCTGGCCATCGTCGACAAGCGCCGCTCGGGTCCGGGCCAGAGCGAGGTGATGAACATCATCGGCGAGGTCTCCGGCCGCCGCTGCATCCTGTTCGACGACATCGTCGATTCCGCCGGCACCCTGTGCAACGCGGCCAAGGCCCTGACCGAGCACGGCGCGACCGAGGTCTCGGCCTATGTCACCCACGGCGTGCTGTCGGGCGCCGCGCCCGAGCGGGTCGCCAGTTCGGTGCTCAAGGAGCTGGTGGTCACCGACTCCATCGAACTGTCGGACACCGCCGCCGCCTGCAAGAAGATCCGCGCCGTCTCCTGCGCCCCCCTGATGGGCGAAGCCATCCGGCGCATCGCCAATGAGGAGTCGGTGTCGAAGCTGTTCGACTAGGGGCTAGGGATTAGGGGCTAGAAGGCCGTCGCGGAAGCCGCCACGCCAGCGCTCTAACTAACCCCTAGCCCCTAATCCCTAGCCCCTTCGTCGCTGTCCCGATCTGTTTACCCCTCCCCCCGCCTTCGCGTGCTAAGAGAGCCCCCTGGCCGGCGGCGTCACATTCTCGCCGCTCAGGCGCGTTGTATTGACTTGGTCCGGGTGTGACGGGGAAGCTGCCTTCATGACAAACCTCCTTCCTGCGCGTTTCGCGCCGGCGCTCGCCGCCTTCGCCCTGGCCGCCGTGCTCGGCGGTTGTACGCCGGTGACGCCCGCGCTGCCGCCCGCGCCGCCCGCGCCGCCGCCCCCGCCGCCGATCACCCTGGCGCCCAGCCTGATCCAGGAAGCGAGCGCCTGGCGCGGTTACATGGCCCGGGCCAACGCCATCTCGCCGGACTTCCAGAGCGGCGAGCAGATCCAGGTCTCGCTGCGTACGGCGGCGGCCTACGAGCCCAAGCAGTTCCTGCGCGGGGCCGTGGCCTGGGCCGCGATCGTGGCGCTGCAGGACCCGACCTTCGTCGCCGAACTGCGCAAGGTGGCCGCCGACCCGGCCCAGCGCATCGCCATGCGCGACCAGCTGATCTCCAACCCCAACATGGCCACCATCCTGCCGGGCGCCGACAGCGCCGCCGGCCTGATCCTCCAGGCCCTGGGCACTGAAGGCCAGCGCATGGTCATCAACGGCCGCGCCGTCAAACAGGCCGCCTACACCGTGCAGCACAGCGCCTGGTCCAAGGCCTCCGTGCCCGACCGCGACGGCCGCCTGATCGCCGCCAAGTCGCTGTCGGCCACGCCGATGAACGGCGACGCCGCCGACCTGATGCTGCTGCAGCAGGCCAGCACCGGCCCGGCCGCCGCCACCCCGCTCGGCCTGACCCCGGTCAGCGCCCCGCCGCCCTGGTCGCCGCTGGTCGTGCGCGGCCTGACGCTGGCCGCCCTGGCCGCGATCGGCGAGGCCGGCGAGCCGAACATCGCCGCTATCACCACCCTGTCGGCCGAGCCGAACGCCGCCTACTGCCTGAACATGGCCAAGCTGAACCTCTACCAGTGCCTGGCCGTGTCCAAGCCGCACTACGAGGACATCTTCTGCATGGGCCAGCACATCCTGATCGATACCGGGGCCTGCATGGTCAAGTGGTCGGGCGCCGCGATGCCGCCCGAACCGATCCGCCCGCCGGTGGTGGCCTCGACGCCGAAGAAGAAGACCGCCGCGGCGACGCCGGCCAAGAAGCCCGCCGTCAGCCGTTAAGACTCTTCAGCGGGCGGCGTTGCGCCGTCCGCTGAAAGCGTGTATCGAGCCCCACCCTGAATTCACCGACCGTCGCCGCGCGGAAACTGTCTGCCGCGGCGACTTCGTTTTGAGAACCGTAAGACCATGGCCGAGATCGTCCTGAACGTCGAAGTCCGCGACCGCACCGGTACGGGCGGCGCCCGTGAAGCCCGCCGCGCCGGCAAGGTGCCGGGCATCCTGTACGGCGGCCCCAAGGGCCCCGTCTCGATCTCGGTGAAGTCCAACGAGTTCCGCAAGTCGCTCCAGACCGGCCAGCTGCACGGTCACCTGGTGACGCTGAAGTACGGCGACGAGAGCCAGCCGGTCATCGCCAAGGACATCCAGTTCCACCCGGTGACGGATGAGCCGATCCACTTCGACCTGCTGCGCGTCGAGGAAGGCTCCACCGTCCGCATCGCCATCCCGGTCCACTTCAAGAACCAGGACATCTGCCCGGGCCTGAAGGCCGGCGGCTCGCTGGAAATCGTGCGTCACGACGTCGAGCTGAACTGCCCGGCCAACGCCATCCCGGAAGAACTGGTGTTCGACCTGTCGAACTCCAACCTCGGCGACACGATCCGCATCGGCGACATCACCCTGCCCAAGGGCGTGACCCCGTCGATCGCCGACCGCGACTTCGTGCTGGCCACCCTGAAGGTGTCCTCGGCCGGCATGTCCGAAGCCGCCGCCGAAGGCGAAGCCGAGGGCTAAACCGCCCCGCATCGTTATCTGGAAACGGGCGGGCCTAGGCTCGCCCGTTTTCGTTTGAGCCCCCGCCCGCAGCCGCCGCAGGGAGATCGACATGACGCTGATCCTCGCCGGCCAGGGTAATCCCGGGGGCAAGTACGAGAAGAATCGCCACAACGTCGGCTTCATGGCGCTGGACGCCATCGCCCGCCGCTGGGGCGCCGCCCCCTGGCGCGCCCGCTTCCAGGGCCTGGCCTGCGAGGGCCAGGTCGACACGCCCGCCGGGCCGGTCAAGCTGCTGATGCTCAAGCCGCAGACCTTCTACAACGAGAGCGGCCGCTCGGTCGGCGAGGCCGTGCGCTTCTTCAAGCTCAAACCCGCCGACGTGATCGTCTTCCATGACGAGATCGATCTCGCGCCCGGACGCTTCCGCATGAAGACCGGCGGCGGCGCGGCCGGCAACAACGGCATCCGCTCGGTCACCGCCCAGGTCGGAGCCGACTTCCGCCGCGCCCGCATCGGCGTCGGCCATCCCGGCGACAAGGACGCGGTGATGCACTACGTGCTCGGCGACTTCCACAAGGTCGACAGGGTCTGGCTCGATCCGATGCTGGACGCCCTGGCCGATGCCCTGCCGTTCGCCGCCGCCGGCGACGACGACCGCTACCAGGCGGAGGTCATGCGCCTGGCTCCCGCCGCCAAGGCCGATCCGCGTAAACAGCCCCGCGACGGCGAGGCCTGACGACAAGCCCGCGCCAATCGGCTATAGGCGCGCCACCCCTTTCTTCGAGATCTCCATGGCCCTGAAAGTCGCGATCGTCGGCCTGCCCAACGTGGGCAAGTCGACCCTGTTCAACGCCCTGACCCAGACCGCGTCTGCCCAGGCCGCCAACTATCCCTTCTGCACCATCGAGCCGAACACCGGCGACGTGGCCGTGCCCGAGCCGCGGCTCGAGGTGCTGGCCAGCATCGTCGGATCCAAGGAGATCATCCCGTCGCGGATTAACTTCGTCGACATCGCCGGCCTGGTGCGCGGCGCGTCGAAGGGCGAAGGCCTGGGCAACCAGTTCCTGGCCAATATTCGGGACTGTGACGCCGTAGCCTTTGTATCCCGATGCTTCGAGGATGATGACATCACCCATGTGGAGGGGCGCATCGACCCGTTGTCGGACCTGGTTATCAT
>CANJYY010000314.1 GCA_947479185.1 Caulobacteraceae bacterium | reverse complement strand
GCGGCGGTCGATGCGATCCGGGCCGAGGGGCTGGAGATCGAGCGCGAGCCGGCGACCTCGCCCGGCATGGGCGGTGCGTTGATCGCGTTCGGCAAGGACCCGGACGGGTATCTGGTGGAGTTGATCCAGAGGGCGGCGCGGGAGGGTGGCAAACAGTGAAATCGACCCTGCCGTTCACACTGCGCTCGCCCATATCGTCAGACTGATATGGCAGCCTGGTATTTCCGGCAGGGTTCAGTCAGGTTGACAGCTTCGGGTTGATTTGATTCCGGGGTGGGCAAATGGCGGACGACTACAGTTGTCCATTCTGCCTGCCTGCTGAGGACCGCGTCGCCTTCGTCACCGCCTTCGCCAAGGGGATCTGGGACGCGTTTCCGGTGACCGAGGGCCACCTGCTTGTCGTGCCCCATCGACATGTTCCTACCTGGGGGGACCTGCAGGCCTCTGAGCAGTCCGCCATGCTCGACGGCGTCAGCCGGGCCCGAGCGCTGCTGTCTGAGAGGTTCGCGCCCGACGGCTTCAATGTGGGCTTCAATGAAGGCGCGGCGGCCGGTCAGACCATTCCGCACTTCCACATCCACGTTATTCCGCGCCGAACGGGCGACATGGCGGATCCTCGCGGCGGCGTGCGGCACGTCATTCCACAAAAGGGCAACTACCTCGCCGGACCGACAACACCGCTAGCGACCCCGGCCGCACCGATGGGTACGCCGCATGATCGTGCGCTGATCGCCGGAGGCGAGGACGCGCTGATCCGTCATCTGCTGCCGCACATCGACAAGGCGCGGGCCGTCGACCTGGCGGTCTCGTTCGTCCTCGAGAGTGGCGCGCGTCTGTTACAGCCGCACCTTCAGGAGATGCTCAACCGGTCCGGCCGGTTGCGACTGGTGACCAGCGACTATCTCGATGTCACTGACCCGACCGCCCTGCGGCGGCTGTTGGATCTGGAAGGGGATGCAGATCTGAGGGTCTTCGAAGCCGCCAAGGTCGGCTTCCATCCCAAATCCTGGGTCTTCCACCTCGAGGATCAATCCGGCGTGGCCATCGTCGGCAGCTCGAACCTCTCCGAGACCGCGCTGCGCACAGGCGTCGAGTGGAACTACCGGGTCTGTTCGCCAGAGTCGGGAGAGGGCTGGCAAGACGTGCTCGACGGCTTCGAGGCGCTCATTCAGCGGCCCGAGGTGCGCCCTCTCGATCACGATTGGATTGACCAATACGAACGGCGGCGGGCCAAGACGCCGCCGCCGACCGCCCGCCTCATCGATCTGGCTCCAGAGCCCGAGGCTCCGCCGCCGACCCCACACGCAGTCCAGGTCGAAGCCCTCGATGCGCTCGAGGAGACCCGCCTCAAGGGCTTCACCGCCGGGCTGGTCGTTCTGGCTACCGGCCTGGGGAAAACCTGGCTCAGCGCGTTCGATACGAACCGGCCGCAGTTCAAGCGCGTGCTGTTCGTCGCCCACCGCGAAGAAATCCTCTCCCAAGCGATGGAGACCTACCGTCGTTGCCGGCCCAAGGCGCGCTTCGGCCGCTACACCGGCGCTCAGAAGGATCTCGACGCCGACGTTCTGTTCGCGTCGATCCAGACCCTGGGCAGGGCCGCACACCTTCGCCAGTTCTCGCCGGACGCCTTTGACTACATTGTGGTCGATGAATTCCACCACGCCGCGGCCCGGACCTATCGCGGGCTGATCGAGTATTTCACGCCCAAGTTTCTGCTGGGCCTGACCGCGACGCCCGATCGCATGGACGGAAGCGACCTGCTCGGCCTCTGCCAGGAAAACCTCGTCTACCGCTGCGACTTCCTAGAGGGGATCGAACAGAAGCTCCTGTCGGGGTTCCGGTACATGGGTGTCCCGGACGACGTGAACTACGCCCAGATTCCCTGGCGCGGATCCGGCTTCGATGAGACCGCCCTCACCCAAGCGCTGGCGACGCAGGCGCGGGCGCAAAACGCTCTGGAGCAACACCGTCTGCACGGCGGCCAGCGCACGCTCGGCTTCTGCTGCTCGCAGCGGCACGCAGATTTCATGGCCGACTTCTTCGAGAAAAACGGCCTGCGAGCCGTCTCGGTCCATGCCGGCCCAAGCTCCGCGCCCCGCGCCAGTTCGCTGGAGCGTCTGGAGGCTGGAGAGTTGGATGCGGTGTTCTCGGTCGACATGTTCAACGAAGGCGTCGACGTCCCCAACATCGATACCGTTCTGATGCTCCGCCCGACGGAGTCGACCGTCATCTGGATGCAGCAGTTCGGCCGCGGCCTGCGCCGGTCGGAAGGCAAGGAGCGGCTCAATGTCATCGACTACATCGGCAATCACCGTGTCTTCCTGACAAAGGCCCGCGCCCTTCTGCACTGCTCGGACGGCGATCGCGCCTTGGCGCTCCGGCTCGAGGAGGTGCGGCGGGGCGAGATCAAATGGCCGGACGGGTGCGAGGTCACCTACGATCTGAAGGCCCTCGACCTGCTCGCAAGCCTGCTCAAGAGTTCGACGCGCGGCGATGCGCTTGAGGCCTACTACTTGGATTTCCGGGAGCGGACGGGCGAGCGCCCCAAGGCGCTCGACATCTTCCATGCCGGCTTCAATCCAAGAACGACGGGACACGGCGGCTGGCTGGGGTTCGTTGACCACCAAGGCGATCTGTCGGCCGCTGAGCAGCAGGTCGTCGAGCGCCACAAGGGCTTTCTAGACGCGCTCGCCACCACCCAAATGACCCGATCCTACAAGATGCTTCTGGTCCGCGCGATGCAGCGGGCCGGCGCCTTCCCCGGCTCCATTGGGATCGACGACCTCGCCGACGGCATCGCTCAACTCGCGCAGCGCAATCCGACACTTCGCCGCGACATCAGCGCCAACCTGACCAACAAACTCGAATTGCGGCGGATGATCGAGAAGGGGCCCATCGACGCCTGGGTCGAAGGTCGAGGGTCAAGCGGGAGACGGTTCTTCACCTACGAGGACAGCGTCTTCGCAACCGCGTTCGATGCGGCCGGGGTCCAAAGGCAGCGGTTCAATGACCTGGTCGAAGAGATCGTCGATTGGCGTTTGGCGGACTACCTGCGAGCCAATGGCGCCGACGCCGAGGTCGGCGTAGCAGACCCTCCGGGCGAGCCGTTCGCTGGGCCGACGCCAACGGTTGGCCCGGCCCCCACGCTATGGCGCGAATACATGCGGGAGGAAATACCTCCCCTGTTCGGCCTGAAGTTCAGCACCGGATCCTGGAACCAGGGCTTCGTCGTTCAGGGCAAGGACGTGTTCCTGCTGGTCACCCTCAAGAAGGATGATCTGCAGGCGGATCATCGCTACGAAGATCGCTTCATCGACGCCGCTCGTTTCCATTGGCAGAGCCAGAATCGAACGACGAAAGTGTCTACCCACGGGCGGATCATCAGCGGCGCGGCGCCCGACTTCAAACTCCACCTCTTCGTCCGTATGGAAAAGAAGCGCGGCTTGAAGGCCTCGCCGTTTGTATTCTGCGGGGACGTGCAGTTCGAGTCCTGGGAGAACGAGAAGCCGATATCCGTCACATGGCGCTTGCAGGAGCCTGTGCCATCGCGACTGCATCGGACGTTTGACCTCCCCCTGATGCCTTAAGGGCCAGCTTGCTCTGGTGGGCGGACAATTCCATCAAGGGCTTCAGGGACGGCTATCATCAGAACCGCCGATCTTCCTATTGCGGCACTTGCCCCATCTGCTATTTTTGCGTGCATGTCAGTATCCCCTCCCGCCCGACGGTGGAGGCACCATGTCGACGCCCTGATGAAGCGCGACTACGCCATCGATACCGATGACGCCGGGATCGATGACGAAGAGCTCGCTCGCCACTTCGCTGACGGCAGCTCGCCCGAGGACTTCGTCAACTGGTTCGCCGAGAAGTACGACCTCGACCGGCGCGACTCCTACTTTCCGGCCCCGCGCCCGCGTC
>CANJYY010000313.1 GCA_947479185.1 Caulobacteraceae bacterium | reverse complement strand
TCGCACCCTGACCATCGTCGGCGTGGCCCTGTCGCCGGAGTATGTCTACGCCATCGGCCCGGGCGACCTGGTGCCGGACGACCGGCGCTTCGGCGTGGTCTGGATGTCGCGCAAGGCCCTGGCCGGCGCATTCGATCTGGACGGCGCCTTCAACAGCGTCAGCCTGACGCTCGCCCCGGGGGCCCGGGAAGCGGAGGTCATCCGTCGTCTCGACGACCTGCTGGCGCCCTACGGCGGGGCCGGGGCCCACGGCCGGCGCGACCAGTCGTCCAACGCCTATCTCGACAGCGAACTGCAGCAGCTCAACGCCATGCGCAGGGTGCTGCCGCCGATCTTCCTGCTCGTCTCGGCCTTCCTGATCAACATGACCCTGTCGCGGCTTCTGACGCTCGAGCGGGAGCAGATCGGCCTGTTCAAGGCGCTCGGATATCCGGACTGGCCGATCGCCTGGCACTATCTGAAGCTGGCCCTGCTGATCTCTGCCGTCGGGGTGGCGCTCGGCCTCGCCGCCGGCGCCTGGCTCGGCCACGGCGTCACGCGGCTGTACGGCGAGTTCTTCCACTTCCCGTTCCTGGTCTTCGTCCAGGACACGCGGTCGTGGCTGCTGGCGGTGGTCACGGCCGGCGGCGCGGCGACGCTCGGCGCGGTGCGGGCGGTCAGCGTCATCGTCCGGCTGGCCCCGGCCGCCGCCATGGCCCCCGCCGCGCCGCCGCGCTTCTCGCGGTCGAGGCTGGAACTAGTGTTGCGACCCTTCAAACCGTCCCAGCTGACGATGATGGCCCTGCGGCGCGTGGTGCGCTGGCCGGTTCGCTCGGGGCTGACCGCGCTCGGGCTGTCGTTCGCCGCCGCCCTGCTGGTCGCCTCGCTGTTCTCGCTCGACTCGCTGGAGACGATGATCGACCTGACCTTCAACCAGGCCGACCGTCAGAACGCGACGATCGGCTTTGTCGAGGCGAGGGGACCGGCCGCCCTGCCGGCCGTGCGTCGGCTGCCCGGGGTGCTGCGCGCCGAGCCGTTCCGCGCCGCGCCGGTGCGGCTGCGCAATGGCCTGGTCAGCCGCCGGGCGGCGATCGTCGCCAAGTCGCCGGACGGCCAGCTCAGCCGCGCGCTGGACGTCAACGGCGCGCCCGTGGCCATTCCGCCGCACGGCCTGGTGCTCAGCGCCAAGCTGGCCCAGATTCTCGGCGTCGGACCGGGCGACCGGGTCGAGGTCGAGGTGCTCGACGGCCGCCGTCGACGGGCCCTCGTGCCGGTCAGCGCCGTGGTCGAGAGCTATTTCGGCCTGGCCACCTTCATGGACCCCAAGGCCCTCGGCCTGCTGCTGGGCGAGGGGCCGCGGCTGTCGGGGGCCTATGTCCGCTACGACGAAGCCCGGTCCCGCGACTTCTTCAGCGCGGTCAAGGCCAGCCCGGCCATCGGCGCGCTGCAGCTGCAGGAGCGGGCGCTGCTGACCTTCCGCCAGACCATGGCCCGCAACATCAACGTCATGATGGCCACCTACCTGGGCCTGGCGATCACCGTGGCGCTCGGGGTGATCTACAACAGCGCCCGCATCCAGCTGTCGGAAAGCGCGCGTGAACTGGCCAGCCTGCGCGTGCTCGGCTTCACCACGGGCGAGGCGTCCCGCGTGGCGCTGATCGAGCTTGGCGTGCTGGTGGCCCTGTCGATCCCGCTCGGCTGGGCGCTCGGCTACGGCTTCGCGGCGGTGATGACCAGGGCCTTCGACAGCGAGCTGTTCCGCATTCCGCTCATCGTCTCCAGCGCCACCTACGCCAAGGCCGCCCTCGTCGTGCTGGGCGCGGCCTTCGTCTCCGCCTTCGTGATCCGCGACCGCATCGCGCGGTTCGACCTCGTTTCCGTCCTCAAGACCCGGGATTGACCATGCCGCCTGTTTCCCGCCGCACGCTCCTGATCATCGCGGCCGCCGTGCTGGTCGCCGGCGGCCTGGCCTGGATGCTGCGGCCCCAGCCGGCGCCGGTCGAGACGGCGACCGTCGCGCGCGGGCCGCAGGAAGTCTGGGTCGAGGATCTGGGCCGCACCCGGGTGCGCGAGGTCTATGTCGTGTCCTCGCCGCTGGCCGGGCAGACCGAGCGCGCGCTGCTGCACGCCGGCGATCCGGTGAAGGCCGGCCAGGCCGTGGTGCTGATCCGGCCGGCCGCCTCGCCGCTGATCGACACGCGGTCGCGCAAGGAGCTCGTGGCCGCAGCGGCGGGGGCCGACGCGGCCGTCAGCCTGGCCCGCGCCGAACAGCAGCGCGCCCGGGCCGAACTGACCTTCGCCGAGGGCCAGTGGACGCGGGGCCAGACGCTGGCCCGCAGCGGTGTCATGGCGCCCCAGCTGCTGGACCAGCGGCGTCTGTCGCGGGACACCGCGGCGGCGGCGGTCGCCTCGGCCAACGCGGCGCTGTTGGTGCGCGAGCGCGAGCGCGACAGCGCCCACAGCCGGCTGGCCGATCCCGCCGCGGGTGAGGGGCGCTGTTGTGAAACGGTGCGCGCGCCGGTCAGCGGCCGGATCCTGCGCATCCTTCGTGAAAGCGCGCAGGTCGTGCAGGCGGGAACGCCGGTGCTCGAGATCGGTGATCCGGCGGATATGGACATTGTCGTCGAGCTGCTGTCGAGCGACGCGGTGCAGGTGAAGGTCGGGTCCCTGGCCACCATCCGCGACTGGGGCGGCGCTCCGCTGGCCGCGCGGGTCTCGCGCATCGAACCGGCGGGCTTCACCAAGGTCTCGGCCCTTGGCATCGAGGAGCAACGGGTGCTGGTCTATCTGGACTTCGTCCGTCCGGACCAGGCCTGGGGCCGGTTGGGGCACGACTACCGGGTGACGGCCCGCATCGTCACCTGGTCGGCGAAGTCCGTGGTTCTGGCCCCCGCCAGCGCGCTGTTCCGGCAGGGCGAGGACTGGATGGTCTACCGGGTGGCCGCGGGCAAGGCGCGGCTGACGAAGGTCCAGGTCGGTCATCGCAACGAGGATGTCGTCGAGGTGCTGGGCGGCCTCACGCCGGGCGACCGGATCGTCGCCTATCCTGGCGACCGGCTGGCCGACGGCGTCGCGGTGACCGAGCGGCGCTGATCGGCGACCCGTGATATCCGGGCTGGCCCTTCGCGCTGGATGGACGCAGGATGCGCCTGTGTTTCCGTCGTCATGACGGCAACGGGGAGGGCGAGATGAACCCTGGCCGGCCACACGACAAATCCGCAGTCGCGCGCGGCGGCATCGGTCTGGCGCTGGCGCTGAGTCTGGCGCTGTCGCCCGGACTGGCGGCCGCGCAGTCGCGGCCCTCCCAGGGCCCCTCGCAGACTCCCTCCGGCGGCGACAGCGGCGGATCCGACGTCGGCACGGCCACGGCGGTGATCGGCGGTCTGCTGTGGGCCGCGCGCAAGGCCCGCGAGGCCGAGGCGAAGAAGAAGGAGGAGGAGGAGGCGCGCAAGAAGCGCGAGCAGCAGGAGGCCGCCCGCCGCGCCGCCGCCGCTCCGCCCGCGACCCAGCCACAGGCCGATCCGGCGCCCGCCCAGCGCCCCGCAGGGACCGCCACGGTTCAGCCGCGCGATCCGCCCCCGACCGACCTGCCGTCGGCGCAGCCGCGCCCGTCGGCGACCCCGGCGCCGCCCAATCCCGCGGCGCGCCTGTCGTCCCCCTCCCGGACGCGGCCGCCCGCGCCGTCGCCGGCCCTCGCGCCAGCCGCCGCCGGACATCTTGTCGCCAGGCCGCCCGTCGCGCCGCCCGCGCCCGCGGCGACTGCCGCGCTCGCGCCGCCGGTGGTCGCGGCGGTTGTGCCGGCCGAGCCGATTGCGCCGTCTACGCCCTTGGCCGCTGCGCCTGTGCCGCAGCCGCAGCCCGAGGTCCAGCCTGCCTCGCCGTCGCCGCCCGTCGCGCCGGCCCCGCCGTCCCCGAACCTCACCCTGCTGCTGGCGCTGCTGCTGCTCGGC
>CANJYY010000312.1 GCA_947479185.1 Caulobacteraceae bacterium | reverse complement strand
GCAGAACACCCGCTGGATGTGGGCCATGGTCAGCGATCGCCTGGAAGAGGCGTTCCGGAGCGATCCGGCGGTCGCGGCCCTGTCCCATGATCTGGAGCTTGAGGTCCGGCAGGGCCGTCTGCCCGCGTCCGCCGCCGCCGACCGGCTGTTGAAGGCCTTCGGGCTCTAGCCCCCTTTCTGCAGGGTGCGTTGCGGGGCCGGCGCGAGGTCTGATGACCTGCCTCCTGGAGACCGGTCATGCTTTCCATCGCCCTCGTCGCGGTCCTCGCCTGTCAGAGCGTCGCAGCGCCGCCCGCGCCGGCCCCGGGGCCGGGGCCGCTGACGATCCGCCTCGACGCGCTGACCGCCAGGCCGGCGCCGGCCACGACGCCGCCCCCGACGGCCCCGCAATCGGGCGGCGATTTTCTCAGATCACAGGCCGCCGCGCCGACAAGGGCGCAAGCCCCTGTCACGGAGCCCTCGGTCGCGGATCTGTTCAGGGAGCGCAATGCGCGGGAGGCCGCCACGAAAGCCGCTGCGGACAAGGCGGCGGCGGACCAGGCCGCCGCAGTTCCGGATGGAACCTATCGCTGTCGCAGGACTGACTCAGGTCTCGTCTGTGGCAACAACGAGGAGGCGATGCGGCAGACCGAAGCCGCCAACAAGGCCGCGCTGGACCGGCTGACGGCCCCGAACTGACTCGACCTAGTGGGCGGCGAGGCGCGTCGCCTGGGCGATCCAGGCTTCGCGGCCGATGCGGCCCATCAGCTTCAGGTCCTTGTCGAAGCCGGCGATGTCATCATCGGTCCAGGCGGCGATCTGGGCGAAGCGGGTCACGCCGCGCTCGGCCAGGGCGGCCGCGAGCTTGGGGCCGATGCCGGTCAGGACCGTGAGATCGTCCACCGAGACCGGCTCGGGAGCCAGGGCCGCCAGCACTTCCTGGACAGGTTCGGGCGCGGCTTCCACCACCTCGTCGATCACGTCGGCAGCGGTCTCGGCGGCCGCCTCGATGACATCGATGGCGACTTCGGCCTCGGCCTCGACCGTCTCCACGATGGTCTCGACCAGTTCGACGGTCGTCTCCGTCAGCGCTTCCGGCGCCTTGAACAGCGCCTCGACATTGGTCTGCTTGAAGAAGGTGCGGCTCCAGAAGTAGGCGGCGCCGACCGTCGCGGCGCCGGCGAACATCAGCCACAACGGCGAGATCGCGCCCATCGGCAGGCTGAGCATCTTCTCGGTGTCGGCGTTCGGAAAAGCGGACTTGTCCATGGGGGGGCTCCGTGGCGCGGCCAATTGTGCGGCGCAACATATCACGGAATTCCATTTCGCAAGTGCGAAATATTCGTTACGCGCCCGTGCGCCAGACCTCGGCCTTGCCGCCCGTTTCGCCGAGCCGTGCGACCACCCAGCCGGCCGCGGCGGACAGATCGGGCTCCAGTCCGGGCGGGGCGTTGGCGATGACCATGGCGCAGCCGTTCATCTTCATCGGGTCGGTAAGCGGCTTGAGCCGCGCCTCGACGACCAGCAGATCCGCGCAGGCCGGCTCGATCGAGCGCAGAAAACTGTCGAACGTTTCCAGGTCCTTGAGCGGCAGCCAGACGGCGACGCAGGCGTCTGGGTCGAGCAGCATGACCGCTGCGAGGGTGGCGGCGATCCGGGCATAGTCGTCACTCCGCTCGAACGGCGGATCGATCAGGATGAACACCCGCCCGCCCTTGCCCGCCTCCCGCCCGGCCATGGCGAAGCCGTCGGTCTGCTCGGCCCGGGCGCCCGGGAAGGGCGCCAGGGTTTGGCGCAACAGGGCCACGTCATCATCGCGCAGCTCGCAGGCGACATAGCGGTCTCCCTTGCGCAGCCCGGCGGCGATCAGGCTTGGCGAGCCGGGATAGAAGCGCACGCCGCCGCCGGGATTGCCCCGCCGCACCGCCGCCTTCAGCCGGTCGAACGGCGCCGGCGCATCGTCCGCGGCCATCAGCCGGAACACACCCTGCGCAGCCTCGCCGGTCCGGCGGGCCAGCTCGCCGTCGAGGTCGTAGCCGCCGGCCCCCGCATGGGTGTCGACAACGGTCAGCGGCGCGGCGTCCGCCGTCAGGGCGTCCAGCAGCAGCGTCAGGGTCGCGTGCTTGACCAGATCGGCGAAGTTTCCGGCGTGGAAGGCGTGGCGGTAGTTCATCCCGCTTCTCTAGCGGAACTTCGGCCCGGCGCGCCACGTTGGCGAGCCATGGCCCGAGACACGATCGACACGCCGGATATCCCCAGAGGACTGGTCTATGCCGACGATCACGATCCCGGTCTGGGTCGGCGCGCGAACGCCGACGGCTTTCGCTACCGCGACGCGGACGGCCGGGCTGTCACGGACGCCGCGACGCTGGAACGGATCCGGACCCTGGTCATTCCGCCGGCCTGGACCGCCGTGTGGATCTGCCCCGACCCTCGCGGTCATATCCAGGTCACCGGCCGCGACACCCGTGGGCGCAAGCAGTACCGCTATCACACCGCCTGGCGCGCCACCCGCGACGAAGCCAAGTTCGAGCGGGTCGCCGCCTTCGGCCGCGTCCTGCCCCGTCTGCGTCGGCGCATCGACGCCGACCTGCGCAGGCGCGGCCTGCCCCGCGAGAAGGTGCTGGCCCTGGTGGTGAGCCTGCTGGAAACGACCCTGATCCGCGTCGGCAATGACGAGTACGCCCGCGCCAACCGCAGCTACGGCCTGACCACGCTGCAGAAGCGGCATCTGACGGCGTCGAGCACCGGCGGCGTGTTCGAATGCCGCGGCAAGAGCGGCAAGACCCACCGCACGGCCTTCCGCGACCGACGGCTCGCCCGCGTGATGCACGCCTGCCAGGACCTGCGCGGCCAGCGGCTGTTCAAGTATCTCGATGATGCCGGCGAGACCCATTCGGTGATGTCCGGCGACGTCAACGACTACATCCGCGAGGCCATCGGCGACGGCTTCACGGCCAAGGACTTCCGCACCTGGTTCGGCACCCTGGCTGCGGCGCGGGCGCTCTCGCTGATCCCGCGTCCGGACACCGAAGCGGGCCGCAAGGTGGAGGTCGCGCGCGGCGTCAAGGCGGTGGCGGGCCTACTCGGCAACACACCCGCCGTCTGCCGCAAGGCCTATATCCATCCGGCGCTGATCGAGGCCTGGACCGCGGGCCGCCTGCCGCTCAAGGCCGCCAGCAGCGGCCGGGCCTTCGAAACAGCGCTGATCCGCTTCCTTGAGCGCGGCGGCTGACGGATCGCCGGGCCGGCGCTAGGCTGTCCAACATGTGCAACACCTTCCTCAGCCCCTCCACGCCGGAACGTGTCGAGTGGGCCTTCTCGCAGGTCCACATTCCGATCCTCTGGCCCGAGACGCCCCGCCCCAATCGCGGCGTCACCGGCGACATCCGGCCGACCGATCCGGCCTGCGTGGTCCTGCCCGAGGGCGAGGGCGGCCGCATGGACTGGCTGGCCTGGGGCTTCCCGCGCGACAAGGGCGGGCCGGTGATCAACTTCCGCACCGAGGGGCGCGTCTTCCCCCGCGCCACGCGCTGTCTGGTGATGGCGGCCGGCTTCTACGAGACCACCGATCCGGTCGAGCCGGGCCAGAAGCGCAAGGACTGGTGGCTGTTCAGCGCGCCGGGCGTGGAGATCTTCGCCCTGGCCGGCCATGTGCGTGGCGACCGGTTCACCGTCCTGACCTGCGAGCCCGGCCCCGACATCCAGCCCTGGCACAGCCGCCAACCGGTCTGCTTGATGCCGGACCAGTGGCGCGAATGGCTGGCCGGCGCGCCGGAGGCCGGGCTGATCGCGCCGAGCCCCTCGGGGACCTTCGCCGTCGCGAAGAGGGCGATCTGACGCGTTGACTCACGTCAGGGCATGAGAACAAATTGGCAACATCGAGGTTCCCAATGGATGGTTCTCTTCCGCCCGCCGGGCGGCTGCATCTGGCTGACGAGGTGCGAGGCTGGCCGGTTGCGTCGGCGCT
>CANJYY010000311.1 GCA_947479185.1 Caulobacteraceae bacterium | reverse complement strand
GACGCCGCTTGGCCGCCATGGCGAAGGCATGGCCGATCCGGAAGAGCTCAAGACGCTGGCGGCCGAGATCGCCGCGCGCCTGGAAGGCTGATGCGAACCGGGTCGCCGGCCGTCCGAAGCAGGAACCCAAGGACATCGTCGCCGGTTTCCTGCTACGCCGTTCGGGTGTGACGGCGATCTGACCCGCCGCGAGGAGTAGCCTGATGCCTGTCCGACCGATTCTGGCCCTGACGGCCGTCCTGGCCCTGGCCCCGCTGACCGCCCACGCCGCCGACTTCCGGGTGATGGGCGAGGACGAACGGGCCATCAGCGTCATCGAGGCGGCGATCAAGACGGACGCCGAAGGCCATCGCGAGACGGTGTTCTTCATCGCCTTTTCCGAACCGGTCGGCGGCCCGGGCGGCACCCAGGTGATCAGTTCGACCATCCTCTTCGACTGCCTGAATGCCCGCTACAAGGTCGGCGCCTCGAGCAAGTTCACGGCCGGGATGGCGCCCATCGAGCGCGGTACGGTGCAGTACGGCTGGCGCGACGTCGTGCCGGATTCGCCGTTCAGCCGCGCCGGCGCCTTTGCCTGCAAGGGCGTGGCGCTGCCCAAGGCCGACGCCGGCGAGGTGAAGGCCATTGTCGCGGGCTATCTGGCCCGCCGCGCGGCCCTGGCGCCCGCGGTCACCCCGCCGGTCGAGACCCCGCCAGCCGGGGCGCCTGTGCAAGCGCCCGCCGAAACACCGACCCCTTAGCGACGATCAGCGCTTCGTCGCCACCAGCAGGGCGCCGGCCGCGACCAGCACTACGCCCAGCCAGTTCTTCAGCGTCAGCCGCTCGCCGAGGAACAGCACCGCGAACACGGCCATCAGCACGACGCTGAGCTTGTCGATCGGCGCCACCTGGGCCGCAGGGCCCAGCTTGAGCGCGCGGTAGTAGCAGAGCCAGGACGCCCCGGTGGCCAGGCCCGACAGGGTCAGGAACAGCCAGCTCTTGCCGGAAACAGACGCCAGCGGTTGCCAGGCGCCCGTAGAGGCGACGATCAGGGCCGTGACAGCCAGGATCACCGCCGTGCGGATCAGGGTGGCGAAGTCCGAATTGATCGCCTCGACGCCGACCTTGCCGAAGATCGCCGTCAGGGCCGCGAAGGCCGCCGCGAGCAGCGCCCAGGCCTGCCAGGGAAGAAGGGTCGAAGACATGGTCCGAGCATCGGCGCTCGGGGCCGTCGGACGCAAGGGCGTTCAGGCCGCTTCGGTCAGGTCCTGGGTCGCCAGCACCTGAAGGGCGGACTGCAGCAGCTCTTCCTGCCGGATCGGCTTGGCGATGTGGCCGTTCATGCCGGCCGCGAGGCAGCGCTCGATGTCCTCGGGCATGGCGGCGGCGGTCATGGCGATCACGGGAACCGTCGCGGCCGGGCCATCGAGCGCCCGGATCGCCCGGCAGGCGGTCAGGCCGTCCATGACCGGCATGTGCAGGTCCATGAAGACGAGATCGAACGGCTCGGTCCGGACAGCCTCGAGGGCCAGCGCCCCGTTCTCCACGGACGCGACCTCGAAGCCGGCAGCCTCGAGCATCAGCGTCGCCACCTGCCGGTTGACGGCGTGGTCATCGACCACCAGCACCCGGACGGCGCGGCCATCGATGTCGGCTTCGGCCGCTGCATCGGCCGCCGGCAGGGCCGCGCAGCGGGGCAGGGTCAGCGCGACCCAGAACCGCGAGCCCTCGCCCTCTCGGCTTTCGACGCCGATCGTTCCGCCCATGCGCTGGATCAGGGTCTGGGAGATGGCCAGGCCGAGGCCCGCGCCGGCGAAGCTGCGGCGGTCGGACTCGTCGACCTGGGAGAACGGGTTGAACAGCCGGTCGAGCTTGTCGGCCGGGATGCCGATCCCTGTGTCGGTCACCGAGATGACCAGTTCGTCGGCCACGCCCATCCGGACAGGCCGGCAGTCGATCGTCAGGCGGATGCCGCCCCGTTCGGTGAACTTCACGGCATTGCCGAGCAGATTCATCAGCACCTGGGCCAGGCGGCGCTCGTCGCCGCGATAGACCCGGTCCTCCACATCCGCCATGTCGACCGTCAGGTCGAGGTCCCGGTCGGCCAGTAGGGGCCGCACGATATCCAGGGATTGCGACACCACGTCCGTCAGCCGGAACGGCCGCTCGACAATCATCAGTCCGCCGGATTCGGCGCGAGAATAGTCCAGCACGTCGCTGATCAGCCCCATCAGCACCTCGCTGGAGCGGGCAATGGTCCGGACGTGGTCGCGCGCGTCTTCCGGCAGGTCCTGCCTGGTTCCGAGCAGCTGGGCATAGCCGGCGATGCCGTTGAGCGGCGTGCGCATTTCATGGCTCATGACGGCCAGGAAGCGGCCCTTGGCGCCGGCGGCCTCGATGGCTTCCCTGCGGGTCTCCCGCGCCGAAGCCAGGGCGCGCTTGAGCGACTGCTGGGCCCGGGCCCGCTGGGACAGAACGCTGATCAGGACCAGGGCGCTGAACTGAAGGGACGCCAGATAGAGCTGCAGCCAGAGAATCCGCTGGGACATGTCGGCGGCATAGGCCGCGATGGGGCCGTGGCCGAGCACCGTGCCGCCGGCGGCGACCATGGAGAAGGACAGCACGCCCAGAAGCGAGAACGGGGGGCTGAGCCGCAGCACCAGCAGCAGGCCGATCGGGTAGAACAGATAGAGCAAGGGGGCGTGACCACCGCCGAAGATGATCATCCCGACCAACGGCGCGGCGGCGATCCAGACCAGACGCTCGACAGGGGCGGCCGGGGCGCTGTGGTTGAAGCGGCGGAACCTGGCCAGCAAAAGGGCGCCGGGCAGGCCCAGCATCATGCCGAGGAAGTCGCCGCCGGCCCAGACCGGCCAGAGTTGCTGGAATGAGTGGTCAAACAGGACGGCGGACAGGCCCGAACCAAGGGTGGCGACCGCCAGGGTCACCGGCAGGACCGCCATCAGCGTGACGCGCCGGAACCGCGTCAGGTTGGTCATGTCGAGCGCCGCCCCGCCCACGCGCCGCACCATGATCGCGACCGTGACCGATTCCAGCAGGTCGCATCCGGCGATGAGCATCGCCTGGGCCGGCGGGCTGCCGCTTATGGCGGCGGCGAGGAAGTCGGTGATGGTGCAGAGGATGGCGACCTGGATCGCCGGGGTGCGCGGCAGCAGCAGCAGCCCGGCTGCCAGCAGCCCGTTGTTCACCCACAGAACCGCGAGGCCGCCCGAGCCGCGCGTCAGGACATAAGCGACCGCCGAGATGGCGACATAAGCCGCGAGCAGAGCCGCCGGCAGAAGCGGATGGCGCTCCGTCTGGGCAGTCCGAAATAGACGCATGCCGTGGACCCGATATCGTTGATACCGGGGTTATCGCCGCGCCCACGCTTCGATACCGTTAACCCAATTCGGGCCAGCGTCCGCCTAGTCGGCGAGCGCCGGTTCCTCGATCTCCGGGGCTCCGGGTTGCCTCTGCTTGTCGTCGACCTCGAAATCGAAGGCGATCTTGCCGTCCCGCAGCACGACGCGGACATGGCCGCCCTTGGCCAGCTTGCCGAACAGGATGTCGTCGGCCAGCGGCTTCTTGATGTGCTCCTGGATGACCCGGGCGAGGGGCCGCGCGCCATAGAGCTCGTCGAAGCCGTTCTTGGCCAGCCAGTCGGCGGCCTCGTCGCTGGTTTCGATGGTCACGTTTCGGTCGGCCAACTGGGCTTCGAGTTGCAGCACGAACTTCTGCACGACCTGGCGGATGATCTCCTGGGTCAGCGGCTTGAAGGCCACCACCGCATCAAGACGGTTGCGGAACTCCGGCGTGAAGATCCGCTTGATCGCCTCTTCGGACTCGCCGTCCGCCTTGCCGCGGCCGAAGCCGATGGTCTGGCGCTGGGAGTCGGCGGCGCCCGCGTTGGTGGTCATGATCAGGACCACGTTGCGGAAGTCGACCTTCTTGCCGTTGGAGTCGGTCAGCTG
>CANJYY010000310.1 GCA_947479185.1 Caulobacteraceae bacterium | reverse complement strand
GTCGTGAAGGCCGGCAAGGCCCGCTACATCGGCGCCTCGTCGATGTACGCCTGGCAGTTCGCGAAGATGCTCAGCGTCAGCGAACAGAACGGCTGGACGAAGTTCGTCTCGATGCAGCCGCAGTACAACCTGGTCTACCGCGAGGAAGAGCGGGAGATGCTGCCGCTGTGCAAGGCCGAGGGCATCGGGGTGATCCCCTGGTCGCCGCTGGCCCGCGGCTTCCTGGCCGGCGGCCGCAGCAAGGTCGGCGAGGGAAACACCGAACGGGCCCGCACCGACGAGTTCGCCCCGCGGCTCTACTACCAGGACGCCGACTTCGCTGTGGTCGACGCGGTCGAGGCCATCGCCGGCGCGCGCGGCCTGTCGAACATGCAGGTCGCCCTGGCCTGGGTGCTGCGCAATCCGGCCATCACCGCCCCGATCATCGGCGCCTCGAAGCTGCACCACCTGACCGACGCCCTGTCGGCGCTGGACGTGGCCCTCGGCGGTGACGAGGTGGCGACGCTCGAGAAGCCCTATCGGCCCAAGCCGGTGCTGGATCACGCGTGATGACGGATAGATCCTGCGTGGTTCGACACGGCGCTTCGCGCCTGCTCACCATGACAAGAATGGGTAGTCATCCTGAGCAGCCCGCGATGCGGGCGTGTCGAAGGACGCAATGACCAAACCGTTCGACCTCTCCCTCAAGGAGGCGCGCCGCATCGCCCTGACGGCCCAGGGCTTCGCGGAATCACGACGCCACGCCGCGCCGGGCAAGCGTCATTTCGGCAAGGTCGCCGAACGACTGGGCGTGATCCAGATCGACAGCGTCAACGTCCTGACCCGCACCCACTACCTGCCGGCCTTCTCGCGGCTGGGCGACTATCCGCAGGGCGTGCTGGAAGCCGAGGCCTGGGGGAAGAAGCGCAGCCTGTTCGAATACTGGGGCCATGAGGCCTCGCTGCTGCCGCTGGAGCTGCAGCCGCTGCTGCGCTGGCGCATGGCCCGCGCCGAGGCCGGCGAGACCTGGGGCGGGCTGGCCCGCTTCGGCCGCGAGCGCCGCGACTACATCGACACCATCCTCGCCGAGATCGAACAGCGCGGCCCGGTCACCGGCGGCGACTTCGCCACCGGCCCGCGCGGCCAGCCGGGCTGGTGGTCATGGTCGGAGGGCAAGCGCGCGCTCGAATGGCTGTTCTGGGCCGGCTACCTGACCACAGCCACCCGGCGCGGCTTCGAGCGGGTTTATGACCTGACCGAGCGGGCCCTGCCGGCGGTCATCGTCGATCTGCCGACGCCGAACGAGGCCGACGCGATGCGCGACCTGGTGCTGCGCTCGGCCCGGGCCATGGGCGTGGCCACCGAGGCCGACCTGCGCGACTACTACCGCCTGCCGCTCGACGGCGCCCGGCGCGCCGTGCGCGAGCTGGTCGAGGCCGGCGCCCTGACCCCGGTCAAGGTCCAGGGCTGGGACAAGCCGGCCTACCTGCACCCTGAGGCGAAGCCGAAGCGGATCAACGCCCACGCCCTGCTGTCGCCGTTCGACAACCTGATCTGGTTTCGCGACCGCACCGAGCGGCTGTTCGGCCTGAAGGTCCGGCTGGAGATCTACACCCCGGCCGAAAAGCGGGTGCACGGCTACTACGTCCTGCCCTTCCTCGAGGGCGAGGCGATCACCGCGCGGGTCGATCTCAAGGCCGATCGCCAGGCGAAAGCGCTGCGGGTCCAGGCCGCCCACGCCGAGCCGGAGGCGGGCGCCGAGACCCCTGCGGCGCTGGCCGCGGAGCTGTCGCGAATGGCCGGCTGGCTGGGTCTTGAGCGGGTCGAGGTGGTCGGCAAGGGCGATCTGGCCGCGCGCTTGCAGGCCGCCGTTCAGACGCCCGCGAGCGGTTAACTGGCGAGAAAGTGAGCGGGTGCGACACCTCGTCGGGTTCGCAACTGCGAGATGATGGGCTATCGACGCCCATCGACCGCGCGGGGGCGCCAAGCGGAGTTGCCATCTTGAGAGAGCTGGATCCACGTCTGTCGCGACGCGGCCTTGTTGTTGGCCTGGCGGCCCTGACCGCCTCCTGCGCCACCTCGACGCCGAAACCCTCACTGGTCTCGCAGACCGTCAGTCCCGTTCCCGTTGCCCCTCCGCCGCTCGCTGTTCCGCCGCCGCCGGCCCTGGCGCTCGGCCCGGAACTTGACCCGCGGGGCCTGATCCGCCGCCCCCTGCTGCACGCGGCGCTGGACGCCCTCAAGCGCCACCGCGGCAAGGTGGCCCGCGAGGACCGCATCTATATCGTCGATTTCCAGGCCCACTCCAGCAAGCCGCGCCTGTTCCGCCTCGATCTGACCACCGGCGAGGCCACGGCCTACCGCACGGCACACGGCCGGGGGTCGGACCCGGCCCACACGGGCTTCGCCGAACGCTTCTCCAATGTCCCGGACTCCAACGCCTCGTCGGTCGGCGCCTATCGCACCGCCGGCCAGGCCTGGGGGTCCAAGCACGGTCCCAACGTCCTGCTGGACGGGCTTGATCCGACCAATTCCGAGGTCCGGGACCGGGCGATCATCGTCCACGGGGCCGACTACTGCGAGCCGTCCTACCTGGCGGCCACTGGGAAGCTCGGCCGCTCGTTCGGCTGTTTCGCCGTCTCCCAGGCCGACCTCAACGCCCTGCGCCCGGACATGGACGCCGGCCGCCTGCTGTTCGCGGGCGCCTGACCCATTGATCCCCCCCCCGCAGGGGGAGGGGGACCATCCGAAGGATGGTGGAGGGGGCAGCGCCGGCGTCGCCCCCTCAGTCAGGCTCCGCCTGACGGCTCCCCCGAGGGGGGAGCATCTTGATCACGACGCCCCGTACATCGCCATGACGTCCCGCCGCATGGTCGCGCCGCTGTCGGGGCGGCTGTAGAACATGTGCCCGCCGGGATAGACCTTCAGCTGCACCCGACCCGGATTGCCCATCGGCGGCAGCTGGTCGATGACGATGCGCGAGGCGAAGTAGGGGCAGGAGAGGTCGTCATAGCCGTGGACGATCAGCACCTTCATCTTCGGGTCGTTGGCCAGCGCCTTGCGGAAGGCCGACACCGCCTCGATGGTCGGCAGCTCGTCTTCCCAGGCCTCGTTCACCGCATCGCTGAGGGCGTTGTAGCGGCCCTCGACCTTCCAGCCGACGACGCGGGTGACGAAGTCGACCATGGCGCTGGTGGTCGGCGCGATCAGGGCGTCGAGGATCGGGTCGCCGCTGCGCTGGTTCGGCGCCCAGGGGTAGGGGTCCCAGGCCGTGACGTTGGAATCGTACCAGCTGCCGATACGGCCCTCGTCGCGATAGAGCTCGCGCAGGAAGGCGCGGCTGTCGATCCGGCCGCCCATCTGGCGCACCACGGACTCGCGCAGGCCGGTGTAGGCGGTCACCCGCTTGATGATCCGCTCCAGCGCCGGCTGGTTGGTCCGCCCGGCCATGAAGTCGGTCAGGAACTCGGTGCGGACGTAGGTCTCGACCTCGGCCATCTGCTCGGGCGACAGGGGCTTGCCCTGGCGCTCGTAGTGGGCCGCGGCCATCGACGGCAGGGTCACCGCCCAGGGCATCGGCGAGAAGTCGCCGCCCGACCAGCTTGTGCCGTCGAAGAACGGCGAGACCAGCACCACGCCGTTGATGCCGACGCCCAGTTCGGTCTGCAGATAGTGGGTCAGGCGCGGGCCGCGGAAGCCGCCGTAGCTCTCGCCGGTGATGTATTTGGGCGAGGTCATGCGGCCGTTCTTGAGCAGCCAGTCGTAGACGATGCGCGAGAGGTAGGCGATGTCCTGCTTGACGCCGAAGAAGGCCTTCTTGCTCTCCTCGAGCGTCGTGCGTGAGCGCGAGAAGCCGGTGCCGACCGGGTCGATGAACACCAGGTCGGTGAAGTCGAGCCAGGTGTAGGGGTTGTCCTGCAGCACCGCCGAGTCCGACGGCGCGTCGCCCTGGGCCCCGAACTGCACCCGCTTGGGCCCGATGGCCCCGAG
>CANJYY010000309.1 GCA_947479185.1 Caulobacteraceae bacterium | reverse complement strand
GAACGGGGGTTGTCGAGGTGGATCAGGGACAGACACCGACGGTGTCTGTCCCGAAAATCGCTAAGCCCCGACCCAGTTGCCGTGGAAGCCGAGCGGCACGCGGCGGGGGACGTTGGCGCGCGCGATCGGGCCCCTGTCCATCGCCTGGGCGTCGAACACCACGAAGTCGCTGCGGCCCTCGGCGGCGAGATACTGCACCGCCAGGATCCAGCCGTCGCCTTCCGGCGCATCGGCCGAGCGCGGCACGAACACCGGCTCGGAGACCGCGTCGCCGGCGCCGCTGACCCAGTCGGTCCGCCTGCGGGTGGTCAGGTCGATGTGGCTGAGGCCATTGGTGCGAATGTCGCCGGGCTTGGCCGTCTGGGTCGAGTACCAGCCGTGACGGTTGGCCTTGAAGGTGAAGCGCTCGTCGTAGCGCGGGAACTCGCCGGCCAGGTCGTCCAGCTGCTCCTCCTTGATGACGTCGGAGGCGCTGTTCAGGTCGAAGGTCCAGCGCACCAGATAGGCGCCGGCCTGCTGGCCGCGGCTGCCGTCCGCCAGCGGGAACAGCGGCGCGACGGCGTACTTCATCACGTCGGCGACGATCTTCCCGTCCTCGTCCCAGGCGTTCATCACGTGGAACACGTAGCAGGCGTCGGTCTGGAACCAGCGGATGCTGTCGACGGCGGCGTCGCGCGCCATGACCCCGACCAGGGCCGGCTTTTCCGGCTCCCAGGCGAAGGGCGGCAGGCCCTTCATCGCCCGGTCCAGGCTGCCGGTCAGCGGCAGGACCGGGAACAGCACATGCCCGGCGGTGACCGCGAAGTCGTGGATCATCGAGCAATAGGGCGCCTCGAACGTGTCGCGGCGCTTGAGCACGCCATCGGCGCCCATGACGCCGTAGCTGACGTTGGGCGAGAACGGCATCGGCGCGTCGGCGTAGCCGAAGAACAGCAGGTCCTTCGTCACCGGATCTTCCTTGGGATGGGCCGTGACCTTGCCGCCGAAGGCCTGGTAGCCGCGCGGCTCCAGCGAGTCGGGGTCGAGGCCGAACGGCTGGTGGCCCTCCTCCAGCGCCAGCAGGCGGCCGCCGTGCCAGACGATGTTGGTGTTGGCCACGCCGGAGTCGACCTTGCCGAACACCTCGGGGTCGGTGGTCATCGGATTGCCGAAGGTGCCGAACAGCGACTTGCCGGCCTTGTTCTCGGCCTCCCACTTGGGCGTGCGGACGTAGCGGTTGCGGTAGTGGACCTTGCCGCCGTCGACCCAGAAGCCGTGCACCATGCCGTCGCCGGCGAACCAGTGGTGGTTGGGATCGCGCGGCTCGAACTGCGGGTTGGGCCCGATGCGATAGAGGGCGCCGCGCAGACCGGCGGGAATCTCGCCCTCGATGGTCAGCTCGAAGTCGTCTTCCGACCGCAGCGGGGCGAAGGCGCCCGTCAGATACGGATTTGCGCGCACGTCACGGTCCATGTCGGCCTCCCTGGGCTCTATTGTTATTTACGTCGTAAATTAATGCGACTGATCTCCGGGCTTGGCAAGCGCTGTTTCGCAGGGCCCGATAGCCTTCATGACGGGGAGAGCGGCGTGACGACGGACCTGGGGATTATCGAGGGCTATTACGGGCGGCCGTGGTCCTGGGCGGAGCGGCGCGAGCAGGTCAGCTTCCTCGCCCCGCACGGCTATCGCTTCTACATGTACGCGCCCAAGGCCGACGCCTTCCTGCGCAAGCGCTGGCGCGAAGATCACCCGGCGGCCGAGACGGCGGCCCTGGCCGACTTCGCCGCCCATTGCCGGGCGCATGGCGTGCGGTTCGGGGTGGGGCTGAGCCCCTACGAGCTCTATCGCGACTTCGGCGACGCGGCGCGCGCCGACCTCGCGCGGAAGCTGGTCTGGCTGGACCGGATCGGCGTCGACGACCTCGGCATCCTGTTCGACGACATGCGCGGCGACCTGCCGGATCTGGCGAAGTCCCAGGCGGAGATCCTGCACTGGATCGCGGCGCGCACCGGGGCGAGCCGGGTCATCGCCTGCCCGACCTACTACACCGACGATCCGGTCCTCGACCGGTTCTTCGGCGCGCGGCCGGACCGCTATCTGGAAGACCTCGGCGCGGCGCTCGACCCGGCCATCGGCCTGTTCTGGACCGGCGAGGAGGTCTGTTCGGCGGAATACAGTCCGGGGCATCTGGCGCGGGTCGAAGGGCAGCTGCGGCGCAAGCCGGTCCTGTGGGACAACTACCCGGTCAACGACGGCCCGCGCATGTCGAATTTCCTGCATCTGCGGGCCATGACCGGCCGACCGGCGGCGATCGGCGCGCACCTCGCCGGCCATGCGGTCAATCCGGCCCTGCAGCCGGTGCTGTCCCGCATTCCGCTGCTCAGCCTGGCGGACAGCTATCGTCTGGGCGAGGCCTATGAGTACGGCGCGGCCACGGCGCGGGCCGCCGCCGCCGTGCTCGGCGACGGGCTGGGCGCCATGGTCCACGGCCGCCTGCTGGTGCTGCAGCAGACCGGCCTCGACAGGATGGAGCCGGATACGGTCGCCTCGCTGCGCGCCCGGTTCGCCGCCTTCGAGCATCCCGGCGCGCGGGAGATTGTCGACTTCCTGGACGGCGGCTACCGCATCACCCGCGAGATGATGGCGGAAGAGGGGACCGGCTGATCAGGGCTGGAGGGGACTGGCCAAGCTGTCCCTCGGGACTGCTTGTCCTGTCCCCGGTCCGCCGACGGGGACAGGTTATCCAGTCCCGAGGGACAGGATAACCTGTCCCCTAAGTCTCACCGCCGGCTGATCAGGGTGTGCAGATGAAGCCCTGATCGGGCGAGGCGGTGGCGTCGAGCACTCCCAGGTAGGTCTTCGTCACGGACTCCGGTCCGGCGCGGCGCTCGACACGCATCCAGCCGGCGGCGTGCTCGACAAACACCGGCCAGGCCTGGGCGAAGCGCGCCTCGAGCCCGCCGGGACCCCAGTCCTGCCGCCGCTTGGTGATCTGGTCGGGGGCGAAGAAGAAGGCAGGCTTCGCGCCGGGCAGGTCGGCCGGAACGGCCGGTTCGGCGTCCCAGTGGGTGCCGCCGACGACACAGTCGTAGACCAGCGCCTCGCCGAACCGCAGGTGCACGGCGGTGCGCACGCCCGCGTTGCCGGCGAAGTCGACATAGACCACCGGCCCCTCGACCGCCGCCCCGCCGAGGCCGGCGTAGGGGATGACCTGATCGTAGCAGCCGAGGCTCTCGGTGAAGGCCACGTTGCCGGGCGAGGTCAGGCCGACGACCTGCACCGCGCCACGCCTGTGCAGCAGGTGGGCGAGGCCGATGGCCGTCTTGCTCGAGGCGCTCGACAGCACGACCGACTTCGCGCCGAACACGCCGTTGTCGTCGAGCATGTCGTCGATGACGAACGAGGTCATGAACAGCGGGAACAGCAGCGACTGCTGGTCTTCATGCGCCTCGACGCCCTCGACCGCGCGGTACTGGTTGTAGGGCGCGGCCAGGCCGGCCCGCCAGGGCGCGGTCTCGAAGAAGCCGCCCGCCGTCTTGCGCGGCGTGGCCGTCATGTGGGTCGACATCGGGACATAGCCGAAGAAGCGCTGGCCGAGGACGAACTCGGGATGGCGGCTTTCGGTGACCACGGCGTAGCCCCAGACCGGCACCCGGCCCCAGCCCTCCGGCGCGGGATAGAACTTCCAGTAGCCCATCCGCTCGCCGAACACCGCGTAGGTGATGTTGTTGGCCGTCAGGGCGAAGGACTCGACCTTCAGCCGGATGTCGCCATCGGCCAGGGGTGCGAGCGGCGCGGCGTCCACGCGGGTCTGGTGCAGGTCGGTCTTGCCGACGAGAAAGTCCCAGGCGGGGGCGGTCATGTCCGGTGTCCTTGCGTGATGATGCGCGTACACTGTAAATCTGCCTGACCTTCAGAGTCCAACGCTCCATGCCCCGCCTGTTGTCAGACACCGACGTCGCCGATTTCCGCGAGCGCCTGATCGCCGCGGCCGAGCGGCTGTTCGGCGAGCG
>CANJYY010000308.1 GCA_947479185.1 Caulobacteraceae bacterium | reverse complement strand
GGCGCGGCGGCAATCTGGGGTGCCCAATGTCGACCAGACAGGAGGGGCGTGATGGCGCAATCCCCGAAGGACCACGACACGACCCCGACCGCGCGGTCGTCCACCGGAACGCAGACCACGGGGCTTCAGGCGTCGGGGGCCGCCGCGACGGGCGCCACGGCGCTGGGCCTGGTCGCCCTCGGCCTGGGCCTGATCGGCGGCCTGACGGTGGCGCGCATGGTCATCGGCCGTCTCGCCATCGGAAACCTCAGGGTCGGGACTCTCAAGGTCAGGCGGCTGGAGGTCGATGAGCTGACCGTCAAACACCTGAAGACCGACGCCGCCGGGAAAGGCTAGACGTCGACCTCGGCGTCCAGCGCATTCGCCTGGATGAACTCGCGGCGCGGCTCGACCAGTTCGCCCATCAGCCGGGCGAACATGTCGTCGGCCTCGTCGGCGTGGTTGACCTTGACCTGCAGCAGGGTGCGGGCCTCGGAATCGAGCGTGGTTTCCCACAGCTGCTCGGGGTTCATCTCGCCCAGACCCTTGTAGCGCTGGATCGACAGGCCCTTGCGGCCGGCGTCCATCACCGCCGCGAACAGGTCGAGCGGGCCGCGTACGGGGGTGCTCTTGTCCTTGCGGCGGAACACCGCCTGGCCCTGGAAGGTCTCGGCCAGCAGGGCGGCGCGCTCGGCCAGACGGCGGGCGTCGGCGGCCTGCAGCAGGGCGTCCTCCAGCACGATCTTTTCCGACACGCTGCGCTTAACGCGGCTGAACACGAAGCCGGTGTCGCTGCGCTCGCCCGACCAGGGGCCGTCGCCTTCCTGGGCGTAGAGGTTCAGCCGGCGGGCCGCCTCGGCGATGTCGGGCTTGTCGCCCATCAGCCCGGCCAGCGAGGTCTGCTCGATGGCGAAGGCCGGGGCGCGGGCCGACAGGCGCTCGATGTTGGCCTTGGCCGCGCGGCTGGTCTGCACCAGCGCCAGCAGGTCCTTGCCCATCATCCGCTCGCCGCTGGACAGGTCCAGCTCGGCGCCCTCGACGCCTTCGTCGATCAGGAAGGCCTCGTACTCGGCGTCGTCCTTGAGATAGCGCGAGGACTTGCCCTTGGCCGCTTTGTAGAGCGGCGGCTGGGCGATGTAGAGGTAGCCGCGCTCGATCACCTGCGGCATCTGGCGGTAGAAGAAGGTCAGCAGCAGCGTGCGGATATGGGCGCCGTCGACGTCGGCGTCGGTCATGATGACGATGCGGTGGTAGCGCATCTTCTCGATGTCGAACTCGTCGCGTCCGATGCCGGCGCCGAGCGCCATGATCAGGGTGCCGACCTGCTCGGACGACAGCATCTTGTCGAAGCGGGCCCGTTCCACGTTGAGGATCTTGCCGCGCAGGGGCAGCACGGCCTGGTTCTCGCGGTTGCGCGCCTGTTTGGCCGAGCCGCCGGCGGAGTCACCCTCGACGATGAACAGTTCGGACTTGGCCGGATCGCGTTCCTGACAGTCGGCCAGCTTGCCGGGCAGGCTGGTGATGTCGAGCGCGCTCTTGCGGCGGGTCAGTTCGCGGGCCTTGCGGGCCGCGTCGCGGGCGGCGGCGGCTTCGGCGATCTTCATCACGATCACCTTGGCCTCGGCCGGATGTTCCTCGAACCAGGTGGCGAGGCCCTCCTGGACCAGGCCTTCAACGGCCGGGCGCACTTCGGAGGAGACCAGCTTGTCCTTGGTCTGGGAGCTGAACTTGGGGTCCGGAACCTTGACCGACAGTACGCAGGTCAGGCCTTCGCGGGCGTCCTCGCCGGTGACCGAGACCTTCTCCTTCTTGGCCATGCCCGAGCTCTCGGCATAGCCGGTGATGACCCGGGTCAGGGCCGCGCGGAAGGCCGACAGGTGGGTGCCGCCGTCCTTCTGCGGGATGTTGTTGGTGAAGCACAGCATGTGCTCGTGGTAGCTGTCGTTCCACTGCAGGGAGAGGTCGATCTCGACCTTCTCGCGCACGCCGCGGACCGAGATCGGGGCGCTGATCAGCGCCGTCTTGGCCTTGTCGAGGTGGCGGACGAAGGCCTCGATGCCGCCCTCGTAGTGCAGGATCTCTTCCCACGGCTCGGCGTCGCGCAGGTCGCGGAAATGGATCGTCACGCCGCTGTTGAGGAAGGCCAGCTCGCGCAGGCGGTGCTCCAGCGTCTTCCGGTCGAACTCGATGAAGGCGAAGGTGGTCACCGACGGATAGAAGGTGACCTGGGTGCCGGTCAGGGGCTGGCCCTCACGGGTATCGCCCTCGCCGCGGATCGGCGCGTCGCCGGTGATGACCAGGGACGAGACCGCGTCGCCGCGCTCGAAGCGCATCTCGTGGGCCTTGCCGTTGCGGAAGATCTTCAGCTGCAGCCAGTCGCTGAGCGCGTTGACCACCGAGACGCCGACGCCGTGCAGGCCGCCGGAGACCTTGTAGCTGTTCTGGTCGAATTTCCCGCCCGCGTGCAGCTGGGTCATGATGACCTCGGCGGCGCTGACGCCCTCGCCCTCGTGCATGTCCACGGGAATGCCGCGGCCGTCGTCGGTGACCGTGCAGCTGCCGTCGGCGTTGAGGATCACCTCGACCTTGGTGGCGTGCCCGGCCAGGGCTTCGTCGATGGCGTTGTCGACCACCTCGTAGACCATGTGGTGCAGGCCCGAGCCGTCATCGGTGTCGCCGATGTACATGCCGGGACGCTTGCGCACGGCGTCCAGGCCCTTGAGCACCTTGATCGAGTCGGCGTCGTAGTCGCCGTGCGCCTGCGGGGCGCCGTGGTCTTCGGTTTCGTCGGTCATTCAGCGGTCCAGAACGGTCAGGCCCGAGGCTTCCACGCGGACGCCGAGGGCCTGACCCTTGAAGGGGTCGAACAGCTGCTCGTCCGTCCCTGTCAGGAATGCCTGGAGGCCGAGCGCCGCGATTTCATCCGCCAGCGCGGCCCGCCGGAGCGGGTCGAGATGGGCGGCGACTTCGTCCAGCAATAATACAGGAGCCGGCGCTGATTCTGCAGCGGAAAGTCGCGCCGCCTGGGCCAAAACCAGGTTCAGAATCAAGGCTTTCTGCTCGCCGGTCGAACATTCGGCGGCGGGCCGGTCCTTTTCGGCGTGGATGACCCCCAGATCGCCCCGGTGCGGGCCGGTCAGCGCCCGTCCGGCGGCGGCGTCGCGGCTGCGCGCGGCGGCCAGGGCGGCCACCAGCCGGGTCTCGATTTCGGCCGTCCCGACGCCGTCGCCGGCCAGCCTTTCCCACTCGCCGGCGAGACTCAGCCGGGCCTGCGGGAAGGGGCGGTCGCCGCGGCTGTCGATCTCCGCCTGCAGCGCCGCCAGCGTCCGGGCGCGGGCCGAGGCCATCAGGGCGCCGGCCTCGCCCATGCGCGCCTCCAGCGCCGACAGCCAGACGGGGTCGGGCCGCGCCGTCTCGTCGGTCAGCAGCCGCATCCGCTCGCGCAGGGCCTTGTCGTAGGCGGCGGCGTGGGCCGCGTGGACCGGCTCGGCGGCGAACACCAGCCGGTCGAAGAACCGCCGCCGGTCGCCGGCCGCCTCGAGGAACAGCCGGTCCTGCGCCGGGGTCAGCCAGATCGGCCGGATGTGGTCGGCCAGCCGTCCGGGCGGCACGGTCTCGCCCTCCAGCCGCACCAGCCGGCGGGCCGCGCCGGCGACCTCGGTCCCGGTGCCCAGCTGGACCTCGTCCTCGCCGTTGACGATCCGCGCCGACACGGCCCAGGCCCGGCCGCCGGTCTCGCCCGGCAGCCGCCGGCCGACCTCGGCGATGCTCGACCCGCGCAGGCCGCGCCCCGGCGACAGCAGGCTGATCGCTTCCAGCAGATTGGTCTTGCCCGCTCCGTTCGGGCCGAACAGGAACACCGTCCGACCGTCCGCGCGCAGCTCCGCCCCCTCGTAGGAGCGGAAGTTGGTCAGGGTCAGGGCGGTGAGGGCCGAGTGCATCGTGTGTGTCTAGCGTGCGCCGGGGCAAGGGGAAACGCGCGACCGTTCCCGCGTCGTTCCTCTCCCGGAGGGAG
>CANJYY010000307.1 GCA_947479185.1 Caulobacteraceae bacterium | reverse complement strand
GGTCGTGCGACCCGCCGCCAGCGGCGAGCCGGCCGCGCCGTCGTGGTCGATGGTGACGGTGCGCTTGTCGACCGAGACGATCGTTCCGGCCGTGGCGTAGACCGGCCCGCTCGGCCCCTCCGGGATGATCAGCGCGCGCGCCTTGGCCGATTTCAGGTCCTTGTCGTCCTTCGACGACGGCCCGCAGGCGGCCAGCGCCAGGGTGGTGAGAACGAGGGCTGCGGCGATCTTCTTCATGGAACTGCTCCGTATCCGGATCACCCGATTATCACGAACACGCGGGAATTGAAGCCGGCGCTTCCTCCCACGCGTCACGACCGCTAAAAGCCCGGCCAATCTAGGAGCGTGACAGCCGAAAGTGGTCGCCGGTTTCGGCGCCCGTCACGCTCCAACCCTTTAAAGCAGAGCCTTTATTCGGATCGAAGATCCGAAAAGGCTCTGGAGGAGTGCTGCCCGTGTCGCGCCTTTTCAGCGCCTATGTGATGGTCGACTGGAGCGCCGCCGCGGCGCCGCGGACCGGCAAGGACTCCATCTGGATCGGCGTGATCAAGCGCGACATCCGCTTCCGCCCGACGTTCGAAGCCTTCAACCCGGCCACCCGCGACGAGGCCATGAAGGTGCTCGGCGAGGTGCTGGCCGACCTGCGCCGGCGCGGCGAGCGCGCCCTGGTCGGATTCGACTTCCCGCTCGGCTATCCGGAAGGCACCGCGAAGGCGCTGGCGCTCAAATCGCCGGACTGGAGCGGCATGTGGGCCTTCCTGGCGTCCAACGTCGTGGACAAGCCGACCAACGTGAACAACCGCTTCGGCGTCGCCGCCAAGATGAACCGGCTGATGACCGATCAGGCCTGGCCGTTCTGGGGCTGCCCGGCCAACGACAGCCAGCGCTGGCTGGCGACCACCAAGCCGACCGCCCTGCCCGAGGGCCTGCCCCCGCAGCTGCGCCGCGCCGAGAAGCTGACCCAGGGCAAGGGCAAGGCCGGGGCCAAGACCGTCTGGCAGGTGTTCGGCAACGGCACCGTCGGCAGCCAGGCCATCGTCGGCATCCCGCGCGTCAAGGCGCTGGCTGATCAGCTCGGCGACAAGGCGAAGGCCTGGCCGTTCCAGACCGGCTGGAAGACCCTGACCCCCGCCGATGTCGACGGCCTCGAGGTCGTCTTCGCCGAGGTCTATCCGGCGCTGGTCGAGACCAAGCCCGAGCCCGGCGAGGTCCCTGACCGCGCCCAGGTCCGCGCCCTCGCCGAGCACTTCCTCAAGCTGGACGAGGCCGGCGATCTCGGCGCCGCCTTCGGTCCCGGCGCCGGCGCGGAGCCGGAGGTCGTGGCCGTGGTCGAGTCCGAAGAAGGCTGGATCCTCGGGGTCTGATCCTCCGGCGGATTGACTTCCGCCGACCGCCGGTCACCCTCCCCGCAAAAGACCGCCGGGGGAGGCGCGCCGTGACGACCACGACAACCGAACGCTACCAGTCGATCGACGCCGTGCGCGGCTTCGCGGTGCTGGGCATCCTGCTGATGAACATCGTCGGCATGGGCCTGCCGACCTTCGCCTACGTCAGCCCGGCCTACTGGGGCGGCCACACGGGCGCGGACCTGTGGGCCTGGGCGATCAACTACGTGCTGTCGGACGGCAAGTTCCGCGGCCTGTTCACCATGCTGTTCGGGGCCAGCATGCTGCTGATCACCGACCGGGCGGAGGGCCGCAATCCCGGCCCGGCCGCAACCCATTACCGCCGGGTCTGGTGGCTGTTCGTCATCGGCATGCTGCACGCCTACTTCCTGTTCTTCGGCGACATCCTGGTGACCTACGCCCTCGCCGGGGCGCTGGTGTTCCCGCTGCGCAAACTGGGGCCCAAGACGCTGATCGGCATCGGCGTGGCGGTGCTGCTGGCGCTGCTGGGCAAGGACCTGTTCGAGGTCATCTACATCAAGGCGGTGCAGACGGCCGTCGCCGCCGGCACGGCCACGCCCGGCCAGACCGACATCTGGACCAGCGCCCAGCTGCTGCTCAACGCGCCCCGGTCCATGGGCGAGGAGGAGATCCGGCTGATGCGCGGCGGCTTCCTTGAGGCGCTGCAGAGCCGCGCCCAGGCCTCGTGGATCATCCAGACCCAGTTCATGCCCACCGAGGAGATCCCCGAGGCCGTCGGCCAGATGCTGATCGGCGCGGGCCTGTTCCGGCTGGGCTTTTTCACCCTCGGCTGGTCCAGCCGCGCCTACGCCAGGATGGTCGCCGTCGGCTATCTGGTCGGGGTCCCGGTCACCGCCTGGCTGGCCTGGAAGACGGTGCAGGTCGACTTCGAGCCGGTGGCCCGGCGGCTGTTCGAGGTGCTGACCGCCCCGCCCCGGCCGTTCATCGCCCTGGCCCACGCCAGCCTGCTGATGCTGATCATCCGCTCGGGCGCGCTGAAGGGCTTGGTGAGCCGGCTGGAGGCCGCCGGCCGCATGGCCTTCAGCAACTACCTGTCGACCTCGATCATCACGTCGTTCGTGTTCTGCGGCTATGGCCTGGGCCTCTACGGCCAGCTGCACCGGGCGGAGCTCTACTGGGTGGTGCTGGCCGTCTGGGCCTTCATCCTGCTGTGGAGCAAGCCCTGGCTGGCGCGGTTCCACTACGGCCCGTTCGAGTGGCTGTGGCGTTCGCTGGTGATGGGAAAGCCACAGCCTTTCGTGAAGCGGTAGCGGCCGGTTAGGCGCCCTCCCTCCCCTTCATGGGGAGGGACGTCGGCGAAGCCGACAGGGTGGGGCATCAAAGGGCCGCGCCGGATGCTTCCGGGTCGCGGGCGACTCCCCCACCCGTCCGGCCTTCGGCCGGCCACCCTCCCCATGAAGGGGAGGGAGAAGACCTCTAGCTCGCCGCCCTCAGCCGGTCGCGGCCGCTCTTCAGCCGCTCGGCCACGAGGAAGGCAAGTTCCAGCGCCTGTTCGCCGTTGAGGCGCGGGTCGCAGTGGGTGTGGTAGCGGTCGCCCAGCTCGCCCTCGAGCACCGCCCGCGCGCCGCCGATGCATTCGGTGACGTTCTGGCCGGTCATCTCCAGGTGCACGCCGCCGGGGTGGACGCCCTCGGCCTCGGCCACGTCGACGAAGCCCTTCACCTCGGCGAGGATCTTGTCGAACGGCCGGGTCTTGTAGCCGTTGCCGGCCTTGAGGGTGTTGCCGTGCATCGGGTCGGTCGCCCAGACCACGGACCGGCCGGCCTTCTTGGTCGCGGCCATCAGGCGCGGCAGGCGCTCGCCGATCTTGTCGGCGCCGAAGCGGCCGATCAGCGTCAGCCGGCCGGGCTCGTTGGCCGGGTTCAGGGCATCGATCAGCCGCAGCAGGTCGTCGGTCTCCAGCGTCGGGCCGACCTTCATGCCGATCGGATTCTTGATCCCCTTGGCGAACTCGACATGCGCCCCGTCCAGCTGGCGCGTGCGCTCGCCGATCCACAGCATGTGGGCCGAGGTGTCGTACCAGTCGCCCGAGGTCGAATCGATGCGCGTCATGGCTTCCTCGAAGCCCAGCAGCAGCGACTCGTGGCTGGTGAAGAACTCCACCTGCTTCATGCCCGGATGGCTCTCGGGCGTGACGCCGATGGCCGCCATGAAGGCCAGGCTCTCGCTGATCTTGTCCGACAGCTCGCGATAACGCGCGCCCTGCGGACTGTCGGACACGAAGCCCAGCGTCCAGCGGTGGATGTTGTGCAGGTCGGCGTAGCCGCCGCCGGCGAAGGCCCGCAGCAGGTTCAGCGTCGAGGACGCCTGGGCGTAGGCCTTCAGCAGCCGCTCGGGGTCCGGCGCGCGGTCGGCGGCGTTGAAGTCCATGCCGTTGATGTTGTCGCCGCGATAGGACGGCAGGGTCACCCCGTCGATCGTCTCGATCGGCTCGGAGCGCGGCTTGGCGAACTGGCCGGCGATGCGGCCGACCTTCACCACCGGCTTGCCGCCGGCGAAGGTCAGCACCACCGCCATCTGCAGGATCAGGCGGAAGGTGTCGCGGATGTTGTCCGCGTGGAATTCCTTGAAGCTCTCGGCGCAGTCGCCGCCC
>CANJYY010000306.1 GCA_947479185.1 Caulobacteraceae bacterium | reverse complement strand
GCCTTCGGTTCGGCCGGCGAGCGTTGCATGGCCCTGCCGGTGGTCGTGCCGGTCGGCAAGAAGGTCGCCGATGAGCTGCGCGAGCGGATGATCGCCGAGATCGACACCCTGAAGGTCGGCCTCTCCAACGATACCGACGCCCAGTACGGCCCGGTCGTCTCCGCCGCCCACCGCCAGAAGATCGCCGACTACATCCAGATCGGCAAGGACGAGGGCGCCGAACTGGTCGTCGACGGCCGCGACTTCAAGCTGCAGGGCTACGAGCAGGGCTTCTTCATCGGCCCGAGCTTCTTCGACGGCGTGAAGCCCGGCATGAAGACCTATCACGAGGAGATCTTCGGCCCGGTGCTGCAGATGGTCCGCGCCGAAAGCTTCGAGGAAGCCGTCGATCTGCCGAGCAAGCACCAGTACGGCAACGGCGTGGCCATCTTCACCCGCAGCGGCCGCGCCGCCCGCGAGTTCGCCAACCGCGTCCAGGTCGGCATGGTCGGCATCAATGTGCCGATCCCCGTGCCCGTCGCCTACCACACCTTCGGCGGCTGGAAGCGCAGCGCCTTCGGCGACACCAACCAGCACGGCATGGAAGGCGTGAAGTTCTGGACCAAGGTCAAGACCATCACCGCCCGCTGGCCCGAGGGCGAGGTGGGTGACAGCAGCTTTGTCATCCCGACGATGGGGTAGTCAGGACAATCCTCCCCGCATCGCGGGGAGGGGGACCGCCGGGACGGCGGTGGAGGGGCAGCGCCGGCCGGAGCGGCCCCCTCCTGAATTCCGGTCTTTCCGGTCACGCCGACGCAGCCCCTCCACCATGCTCAGCATGGTCCCCCTCCCCATCCGGCCTTTGGCCTACCGGGGAGGATTGGCGTTGAGAATGAGATCCCGCGTCACGCCATCCAGCACCACCCGCCCGGCGCGGGTGGCGCGCAGCCACACGGGATCGGCCGCCAGCAGGCCCTCGCCGACCAGTCCGGCCACCACCGGATGCGCGGCCGACAGCCCCAGCGCCGCGAGTTCCTCGAACCCCACGCCCTCGTCGGTGCGCAGGCCCATCAGCAGCCGCTCTTCGGCCCGTTCGACCCGCGACAGCGCCTCCGGATCGCGGAAGCCGAGGCCGGTCTCACCGACATCGCGGATGTAGTCGCCGACCTTCGCCGCCGCCTCGGTCGCCGTTCGCACGCCGTCCAGCGTCAGCCGGCCGTGGGCGCCGGGCCCGACGCCGACATAATCCTGGCCGCGCCAGTAGATCAGGTTGTGCCGCGACCGCGCCGCCTCGCCCCGGGCGTGGTTGGACACCTCGTAGGCGTCGAACCCGGATGCTTCGAGCACCTGCTGCGTCGTGTCGTAGAGCGCCGCGCCCGTGGCGTCATCGGCCGGCGTGAAGACGCCGCGCCCGACGGCCCGGTCGAAGGCCGTGCCCGCCTCAATGGTCAGCTGGTAGGGCGAGATGTGCTCGGCCCCGAGGGCGATGGCCCGGGTCAGCTGGTCGCGCCAGGCGTCGACCGTCTGCCCGGGCAGGGCGTAGATCATGTCGACCGACAGGCGGGGAAAGGTCTTCGCCGCCAGCTCCGCCGCCCGGCGGGCCTCAGCGGCGTCGTGGTTGCGGCCGAGGAATTTCAGGGCGTCATCGTCGAACGACTGCAGGCCCAGCGACAGGCGGTTGACGCCGGCGTCGGCGAAGCCCGCGAACCGGCCGGATTCGGCGTCGGTCGGGTTGGCTTCCAGGCTGACTTCAAGGTCGGCTTCGGCGTCCCACAGGCGCCGCGCCGCGGCCACGATGTCGGCGGCCCACTGCGGATCCATCAGCGAGGGCGTGCCGCCGCCGAGGAACACCGACGCCAGCCGCCGGGGTCCGGTCAGGGCGCGTTGCGCTTCCAGATCGCGCAGGATCGCCGCCGCCAGACCGGCCTGCTCGGCCTGCTTGCGATCGCGCACGACGTTGAAGTCGCAATAGGGGCAGATCTTCGCGCAGTAGGGCCAGTGGACGTAGACGCCCAGCGGAGCCGGATCGGTCAAAACAGCGCGGCTTTCAGCAGGGCGAACGCCCGGGCGCGGTGGCTCATGGCGTCCTTGTGGACCGGGTCCATCTCGCCAAACGTCTGGCCGTGGCCGTCGGGGACGAAGATCGGGTCATAGCCGAAGCCGCGATCGCCGCGTCCCGGGAACACCAGCCGGCCATCGACGCGGCCCTCGACGACCACGGCCGGGCCGTCCGGCCAGGCCACGGCGAGCGCGCTGGTGAACCAGGCCGAGCGATCGTCGGAGCCCGTCTCGATCAGCCGCGCCTCGACCTTGGCCATGGCCTGGGCGAAATCCTTGGTCGGGCCGGCCCAGCGGGCGGAGAAGATGCCGGGCGCGCCGTCCAGCGCCGCGACCGACAGGCCCGAGTCGTCGGCCAGCGCGATGCGGCCGCTCAGCTGCGCCGCATGCCGCGCCTTGAGCAGGGCGTTGCCGGTGAAGGTCGATTCCGTCTCGTCCGGCTCGGGCAGGCCCAGGCTCCCGGCGGCGAGAATTTCGAACCGCCCGTCGAGCAGGGCGACCAGCTCCTTCGCCTTGCCGGGGTTGTGGGTCGCGGCGACGAGGGTGGTTCCGGGCTCGAGGATCAGCGGCATGTCAGGGTCCCTTGCTGGGGCCTTCCTCGCCCCGAACCCGGCTCCGCGCAAGCCACGGTCTGTTTATGCTGCACTGCATTACGGCCGCGTAATGATGTTACGCAAGTTTAATATCGTTTATCGATAATTCCCTTGATCGAGAAACGGCAAATCCCTAGTTTGGGGATGCGGACGGGACGCGAGTTCAGCCCGCCGGGTGTGGAGGGGTCCACATTCGTATTGCACCGCAACATCAAGGAGGGACTCATGTCCGCGCAAAAACTCACCAACCTGGTCGACAAGGTCGCGATGACCCTGGTCAACGCCGCCCTGCTCGCCGCCCTGCCCATGGCGGCGGTGCTGTTCGTTTCCCACTCGCTCTGATCGGCGCCCTTTTATGAGGGCCCCGATCAGGGCATCCTCGCCGGCCGCTCCGCGGCTCGCCTCTCCCAACCGATGCCCGGCGCATCCGTTCGGCGAAGCGAGCCCGGGACAAGGCGGCCGGCGGGATCCGGGCTTTCGGACCGGAGACAGTATTTAGGGGGATCGCGCATGCGCGCTTTGGGGCCAGGCTCGGTGTCGAGCTTCCTGAAGACCATTCTCGACGTGGTCTATTACGCCCTGTGGGTGCTGATCGGTGCGGCCCTGACGTTCGCGCTCGTCACCCTGCTGTTCAGCTTCAATCCAGGCCTGCTGGCCAGCTGGATTCCGTTCAGCGAGCGCATCGCGCGCGTCGTCGAGCGCGGCCCGGCCTTCGCCACCGTGCTGGTCGCCGGGGCCGCCTACATGGGCGGCGTGCTGGCCATCGTCGACATCCTGCGGCGCATCTTCGTCACCCTGACCGCGGGCGATCCCTTCCATCCCGAGAACGTCCGCCGCCTGCGGACCGTCGGCGTGATCTTCGGCGGCCTCGAGGTCGGCCGGTTCCTCGTCGCGGCGATCATGAAGCTGGTCGCGCCGGGCGAGATCCATACCATCGAGGGGTCCCTCAATCTGACCACCTGGTTCGCGGTGCTGGTCATCTTCGTGCTGGCGGAGGTGTTCCGCGAAGGCGCGCGCCTGCGCAACGAAGCCGAACTGACGATCTAGGGCAGGCGCGTATCATGGCCATTCGCTGCACACTCGACCGCATGCTGCAGGAGCGACGCATGTCGCTGACCGAGCTGGCCGACCGCGTCGGCGTGACGATCGCCAACCTGTCGATCCTCAAGACCGGCAAGGCCCGCGCCCTGCGCTTCTCGACCCTGGATGCCCTGTGCCGCGAGCTGCAGTGCCAGCCCGGCGACATCGTCGTCTTCGACCCCGGCCCCGGCATGGAGCTGGAGGATGATGAGGACGCGTCCGGCGGAGCCTAGGGGACATGTCCCGAAGGTACGTGTCCCCCAATCCAGCAGAACCGGTTGAGGGACACGTACCGGCTGCGCCGGATACAT
>CANJYY010000305.1 GCA_947479185.1 Caulobacteraceae bacterium | reverse complement strand
GCAGATAAGCCTCGGTCTGGCCCCACATCGGCCGCAGCTCCTCGAAGGTGCGGTTGTCGTGGCGACGGAAGAAGTCGGCCGCGCGCAGGGCGCGGTGGGCGCGGAAGCCAAGTGACTTGAGCGCCGTCACCCCCATGGCCAGGGCCGCCTCGAAGGTCTCGCGCTCGACCGCGTCGGCGCCGTTGGCCAGCAGGTCGTAGGCATGCCGCCGGTCGAAGGCGCGGGCCAGGATGGTCAGGTTGGGGAAGGCCTCGCGCGCCCGCTCGACCAGTTCCGTAGCCTTTTCCTGATCGTCGATGGCCACGATCAGCATGCGCGCCCGCTCCGCGCCCGCCTGCCGCAACAGGTCCAGCCGGGTGGCGTCGCCGTAGTGCACGCGGCGGCCGAAGCGGCGCAGCAGGTCGATCTGCTCGATATCCGCGTCCAGCACCGTCGACTTGAAACCGTTGGCCGTCAGCAGGCGGCCGGTCACCTGACCGAAGCGGCCGAAGCCGGCGATGATGATGTCCGGTTCAGCGTCGGCCTCCTCGAAGGTCGGGTCGGCGACGGTCTCCGTCGGCGTCCTGCGGTCCAGCGTCGTGAGGATCTTCTCGTAGACCATGACCGTCAGGGGGGTCATGGCCATCGAGACGGCCACGACCGCCGTCAGCAGGTCGGCCAGCGGCTGGCTGATGACCCCGGCGCCGACCGTGAAGGTCAGCAGGACGAAGGCGAACTCGCCGCCCTGGGCGAGCGCGACGGCAACGGTCGCGGCCAGACGGTTTGAGGCCCCGCCGACCCGGGCCAGGGCGAACAGCACCACGAACTTCAGCGCCATCAGGCCCAGCACCAGTCCGATCAGCAGCAGCGGCTCGCGCAGGATCAGGCCGAAGTCGATGGTCGCGCCGACGGTGATGAAGAACAGCCCCAGCAGCAGGCCGCGGAACGGCTCGATGTCGGTCTCCAGCTCACGGCGGAACTCGCTCTCGGCCAGCACCACGCCGGCGAGGAAGGCGCCGAGCGCCGGCGACAGGCCGACGATCTGCATCAGCGAGGCGACGCCGACGACGATCAGCAGGGCCGAGGCGGTGAAGATCTCGCGCAGGCGGGACTCGGCGATGAAGCGGAACACCGGCCGGACGACGAACCGGCCGCCGCCGACCACCACCCCGACCGCGCCCAGCACGGCCAGCGCCTGCAGCCAGCCGGGCAGGTCGGCCACCAGGCTGGTGGAATGGCTGTCAGTGGTCAGCACGACCGGGCCGGTCGCCAGCAGGGGCAGCAGGGCGAACAGCGGGATGATCGACAGGTCCTGCAACAGCAGCACGCCGAACGCGGCCCGGCCGACCGGACCCTGGCGCAGGCCCTTCTCGTCCAGGGTCTGCAGCACGATGGCCGTCGAGGACATGGCCAGCACCAGGCCGGCCGCCAGCGCCGTCGGCCAGGCGAGTCCGAACAGCATGGCCGCGCCGGCGATGGCCAGGGCCGTGGCGACCACCTGGGCCCCGCCCAGGCCGAAGATGGTCTTGCGCATCGACCACAGCAGGGCGGGCCGCACCTCCAGGCCGATCAGGAACAGCAGGATGACCACGCCGAATTCGGCGAACTTCATCACATCCTCGGACTCGCCGATCAGATTCAGGGCGAACGGGCCGATGACGGCGCCGGCGATCAGGTAGCCGAGCACCGAGCCGAGGCCGAGCTTCTTGGCCGCCGCAACGGTGATCACCCCCGCCGCGAGATAGACCAGCGCCTGGGTCAGGACGTCTCCGTGCATCAGACAGTCTCCCGGGCGGCCGCCGCCAGACCCTCGAGTCGCTGGCGGTAGCGGTCCGCTTCGCCCTGGATGTGGGCGTCATCCTTCAGCCGGGCGGCGTGGACGATGAAAGGGTTCTCCCAGGTCATGCCGCAGAGCTCCGCCGTCTGTTCCAGCGGCCGCAGGAACTCCTCCATGGTGAACCGGTTGTAGCCGCGCTGGTGATAGGCCTGCGCCGGGCCGCCGGTGGTGCAGGCGACGAACAGTTGCTTGCCCTTCAGCCGGTCGCCGCCCTTGCCGTAGGCGAAGCCGTGCAGCCAGACCAGGTCGAGCCACTCCTTCATCAGGGCCGGGGTCGAATACCAGTAGAACGGAAACTGCAGGGCGATGACCTGATGGGCCAGCAGCCTCTGCTGCTCGGCCTCCACGTCGATGACGAAGTCCGGGTAGAGCTCGTACAGGTCGTGAAACCGCACGCCGGCCGCCCGTTTTCCGGACTCCGCCAGCACCGTGTTGGCGCGCGATCGCTCAAGCGCCGGATGGGCGAAGACGAGCAGCACCGAGGGTTCGCGGCCTTCAGGCTCCATGGTAGCGTTCTCCCGGCAGGCCCATATTATTCATCAAGGGTTGAATTTCTTGCCCGGTCGGGCGAGAGGATCCAACCCTTTTGAGCGGAGCGATCATGGCGGACAAGGTTCGCAAGGACGCCGTCGGGGCCCTCGACGGGCTCCTTTTCGACGGCATGACGATCATGGCCGGAGGCTTCGGCCTCTGCGGCATTCCCGAGAACCTGATCGCGGCGATCCGCGAAAGCGGGGTCAAGGACCTCACGGTCGTCTCCAACAACTGCGGCGTCGACGGCTTCGGCCTGGGCATCCTGCTGGAGACCCGCCAGATCCGGAAGATGATCAGTTCCTATGTGGGGGAGAACAAGCTGTTCGAACAGCTCTACCTCTCCGGCGAACTGGAACTGGAGTTCAACCCGCAGGGCACCCTGGCCGAGCGCATCCGCGCCGGCGGCGCCGGCATCCCGGCCTTCTTCACGAAAACCGGCGTCGGCACCCTGGTCGCCGAGGGCAAGGAAGTCCGCGAGTTCGACGGCGAGCTGTATGTGATGGAGCGCGGCCTCGTCGCCGACCTGTCGATCGTCAAGGCCTGGAAGGGCGATGCCGAGGGCAACCTGATCTACCGGAAGACCGCGCGGAACTTCAATCCGATGATGGCCACGGCCGGCAAGGCCACCGTCGTTGAGGTCGAGCAGCTGGTCGCCATCGGCGATCTCGACAAGGACAACATCCACACGCCCGGCATCTACGTCGACCGCCTGTTCGAGGGCGCCGTCTTCGAGAAGCGCATCGAGCGCGTGACCACCCGCGTGAAGGAAGCCGTCTGATGGCCTGGACCCGCGAAGACATGGCCGCCCGCGCGGCCCGCGAGCTGCAGGACGGCTTCTACGTCAACCTCGGCATCGGCATTCCCACCCTCGTGGCCAACTACATCCCCGAGGGCATGCATGTGACGCTGCAGAGCGAGAACGGCATGCTGGGCATGGGCCCCTTCCCCTATGAAGGGGAAGAGGACGCCGACCTGATCAACGCCGGCAAGCAGACGATCACCGAGCTGGACAGCTCGTCCTATTTCTCGAGCGCCGACAGTTTCGCCATGATCCGCGGCGGCCACATCGCCCTGTCGATCCTCGGCGGCATGCAGGTGGCCGGAAACGGCGACCTGGCCAACTGGATGGTGCCCGGCAAGATGGTCAAGGGCATGGGCGGGGCCATGGACCTTGTCGCCGGCGTCAAGCGCGTGGTGGTGGTCATGGACCATTGCGAAAAGACCGGCGCGCCCAAGCTGCTGAATCGCTGCAATCTGCCGCTGACCGGCGCCGGGGTCGTTGACCTGCTGATCACCGAGCTGGGCGTGTTCGAGATCAACCGCGGCAAGACGCCCGTGCGGCTCATCGAGCTGGCCCCCGGGGTGACGGTCGACGAGGTGAAGAGCAAGACCGAGGCGACGTTCGAGGTCGCGGTCTAGTTATCCAACTGTCATCCCGGACGGTCGTCAGACCGATCCGGGACCCAGATTGAATCGCGATCTCGGCGCATGAAGCCGAATCTGGGTCCCGGCTCTCCGCGCTTCGCGCTGCGGCCGGGATGACAGTGCTTGGTAGCTACTCCCGGTCCTTTAGCGGCCGGAAGCCCTCGCCGAGGATCAGCGTCTCGCGGCGCAGGCAGCGGTGCTCGTACTTCTTCTCGTCGTCGGCGTAGCGCGCCGCGCATTTGACGCTGAGGATCTGG
>CANJYY010000304.1 GCA_947479185.1 Caulobacteraceae bacterium | reverse complement strand
TCCGAGGGCAACGTCGGCCTGATGCAGGCAGTGAAGAAGTTCGAACCGGAGAAGGGCTTCCGCTTGGCCACCTACGCCATGTGGTGGATCCGCGCCTCGATCCAGGAGTACATCCTGCGCAGCTGGTCGCTGGTGAAAATGGGCACCACCGCCGCGCAGAAGAAGCTGTTCTTCAACCTGCGCAAGGCCAAGGCCGAAATCAGCGCCTTCGAGGAAGGCGATCTGCATCCCGAGCATGTGAAGACAATCGCGACCCGCCTCGGCGTTCTGGACGAGGAGGTCATCTCGATGAACCGCCGCCTGTCCGGCGGCGACGCCTCGCTGAACGCGCCGATGCGCGCCGATGGCGAGAGCGAGTGGCAGGACTGGCTGGCCGACGACAACGCCGTCAGCCAGGAGACCCAGGTCGCCGAGGCCGAAGAGAGCAGCCTGCGCATGGATCTGCTGCAGGAAGCCATGGCCGAGCTGACCGATCGCGAGCGGCACATCCTCACGCAGCGCCGGCTGAAGGACGATCCGACCACGCTGGAAGAGCTGGCCGCCGAGTACGGCGTCAGCCGTGAGCGCGTGCGCCAGATCGAGGTCCGGGCGTTCGAGAAGCTGCAGAAGACGATGCGGGCCGCCGCCCTTGAGCGGAACCTCGTCGAGGCCTGATCAGGCCGCCCTAGCCGCGTCCAGCTCTTCCTTGGGCATGTAGACCAGCAGGCCCGTGATGGCCTCCCCGAGCGCGAGGCGGTCGCTGACGGCCTCGTCCGTCAGCTGCCGGCTGAGCGCCGCCGCGGCCGTCATCATGGTCATGTCATTGACCGAAACGGCGACCTTCTGGATGTCCGCGGCCTGGGCCAGCAGGGCGCGGCGGGCCTGGGGCCAGTCGCTGTCCAGCGCGCCGGCGGCGGCGCGGACGATCTTCAGCGCCTGGATCAGGCGCGCCTGATCGGGCGTCTTGCGGGCGTCGGACTTGCGCTTGCGCGGGCCGGCGTAGTCGCCCGAGTTGAACCGGCGGCGGTCGGGCCCGACGTATTGCACCGCCTCGACCCAGTCGCGCGGCTTCAGCGCCACGGCCTCGAGCCGGCGCAGCAGGTCCTTGATGGTGAACGGCTTGCGCAGGAACTCGTGAACCCCCGCGTCGCGCGCGCCGAGGATCGCCCCCGCCGTGGCCTCGCCCGTGACCATGATGATCGGCGCCTTGCGGCAGGCGAATTCGCTGCGGCGGATCGCCCGCGCCAGCTTCGCCCCGTTCATGTGCAGGCCGGAGTGTTCCACGAAGATGATCTGCGGATCGAACACCGCGGCCAGTTGCAGGGCCTTGGCGTCATTCGGCGCGGTGACAATCTGCGTCGACACGATCGAGCGAAGCAGGTCGCCCAGCAGCTTCACCGACGCCGGCTGCGGGTCGACGATCAGGACCCGCTGGAGACGCGGCGCCAGGCGCTGGTGCAGCTTCTCGTCGGCGTCAAACACTTCCGGCTCCGCGAACCCTGATTCTGAAAGGGGAGATTGCGCCGAACCGGTAAAGATCGGCTTGACGACACTCAGATTGCCAATTGTTCGCCGAGGCCGCCTTCGAAATCCTGGAAGATGTCGATGGCCTCATCGACCATGACCACCGCGAGGCGGCTGGAGGGGAACCGGTAGCGCCAGAAGCTGGCGATGTGGGAGACCTGCCCGACCTTCTCGCCGAGCGACAGGAACTGGCGCGGCGCGTCGAGCAGAAAGCGCCGGAAGGCCTTCGGGTCGCCGCGCTGGGTCAGCCCCTCGAACGCACGGTCATAGGCCGCCAGCGCCCGGTCGATCTCGCCGCGCTGGGCGAGGATCGCCCGCTTGAGCCGCTCGCGGGCCCCGTCAAGATACTGACCGGTCTCCAGGTCGCGCGGGCCGGAGATGGTCAGCGTCCCGATCTCCCGCGCCACGGCGGCCAGTTGCGGCTGCAACACCGTCAGCATCCATTTGTAGTAGAGGAAGCCCTTCCAGCTGAAGACGCCCTCGCTGAACTCCTGCCCCTCGAGCATGAAGGTGATGCGCAGCGGCTCCAGCCGCTCGTCGATGTCGGTCGACAGCAGCGCCTCGACCAGCCGGCCGGAGAAGGCGCCCTTGCCGGTCCTGGCGTAGGCCAGCTTGACCAGTTCCTCGACCTGCATCGCGACATAGCCGTGCATGGCCTCGAGATCGGCCGTCGAGATGGCGAAGTAGCAGGGGGCGACATGGTGGTTGTGCCGCCGCAGGTGCTCCCGCAGCAGGAACGGATCGAGCGAGGGCAGGCTGTCCATCAGCCGCAGGATGGTGACGTCGTGGTCGAGTGCGCGGCTGTCGGCGCAGGCCTCGCGCAGCAGGTCCATCCAGCCACGCTGGCCGATGAAGAACGACTGGCCGCCCAGCGCCAGGTCGCTGCGCTCGAACGGAATGATGATCTTGGTCGCCGAGGTCCGGTAGTCGTCGAAGACGTAGGTCTCGTCCGGCCGCAGCCGGTGCTTGAGGATCATCGAGGCGTTGAGCACGCGGTTGCGGAACAGCGGCCGCTCGGACCAGTCGGGCCGGCCGCTGCACTGGGCCGCGATGGCCAGCAGGTTCAGCACGCGGCTGGTCGAGGCCGTACGCTCGAGCGACCGCAGGCTGCGCGCCGTGCGGTCCGTCGCCGCCGCCAGTGTTGCCCTGCGTCTCGCCCGCACCCGATTCCCCTTTGACCGGATGACCCTAGTCGCCCGGCCTGAGCATTCGATTACCGGAGAGGGTTAACCGTTCATCCCTGGAAGGGATCGCGCATGAGGATCGTGTCGTCCCGTTCGGGGCTGGTCGACAGCAGCGCGACCGGAGCGCCGATCAGCTCCTCGATGCGGCGGACGTACTTGATGGCGTTGGCGTTGAGGTCGCGGAACGAGCGGGCGCCCTGGGTGCTTTCAGACCACCCCTCCATCTCCTCGTAGATCGGCACGGCGGCGGCCTGGTCGCGCATCCCGGCGGGCAGATAGTCGTAGGCCACGCCGTTGATGTCGTAGCCGACACAGATCTTGAGGGTCTTCAGGCCGTCGAGCACGTCCAGCTTGGTCAGGGCGATGCCGGCGATGCCGTTGATGGCCACCGACTGGCGCACCAGCACCGCGTCGAACCAGCCGCAGCGGCGGCCCCGCCCGGTGTTGGTCCCGACCTCGCGACCGACCGTGGCCAGGTGCTGACCGACCTCGTCGTTCAGCTCGGCGGCGAAGGGCCCCTCGCCGACGCGCGTGGTGTAGGCCTTGACGATGCCCAGCACATAGCCCGGCCCGCGCGGACCCATGCCCGAGCCGGCGGCGGCCTGGCCGGCCACCGTGTTGGATGAGGTCACGAACGGATAGGTGCCGTGATCAACATCAAGCAGGGCGCCCTGGGCGCCCTCGAACAGGATGCGGCGGCCGGCCTTGTAGGCCTGGTCGAGCAGCCGCCAGGCCGGCTGGGCGTAGGGCAGGATTTTGGGCGCGAGCTCAAGCAGGTCGGCCAGCAGCGCCTTGCTGTCGGCCTCCGGCAGCCCGAGACCCCGGCGCAGCGCGCCGTGATGCGCCAGCAGCCGGTCGATCTTGGCCTGCAGCGCCTCGGGGTCGGCGAGGTCGGCCACGCGGATCGCCCGGCGGCCGACCTTGTCCTCGTAGGCCGGACCAATGCCGCGGCCGGTGGTGCCGATCTTCTGGGTCGACTGCGCCTCGCGGGCCTGGTCGAGGTCGCGGTGCACCGGCAGGATCAGGCAGGCGTTGTCCGCCAGCACCAGCAGGTCGGGGGTGATGGCCACGCCCTGTTCGGCGATCTTCTCGATCTCGCCGAGCAGGTGCCAGGGGTCGACGACCACGCCGTTGCCGATGACCGACAGCTTGCCCTGGACCACGCCCGACGGCAGCAGCGCCAGCTTGTAGACCTTGCCGTCGACGACCAGCGTATGGCCGGCGTTGTGGCCGCCCTGGAACCGAACGACCACGTCGGCGCGGTTGCTCAGCCAGTCGACGATCTTGCCCTTGCCCTCGTCGCCCCACTGGGCGCCGACTACGGTCACATTGGCCATGGATACGATCC
>CANJYY010000303.1 GCA_947479185.1 Caulobacteraceae bacterium | reverse complement strand
GGTGAGGGGTTACGGCGCCGAACCCGGGCCTCGCCGACCGTAAACCCTCATCCGTCGGGCTCCGCCCGACACCTTCTCCCGCCGGGAGAAGGGGAATGCCTTACTGATACGCGGGCGGATAGCCGCTCGTCGCCGGCTTCAGGTAGCGGTCGCGCAGCTCGAAGGCGCGGCTGCTCTGCGGCTGTTCGACGCCGTCGATGAACACCGTCGCCGGCCAGGTCGAGGTTTCCAGCGGATCGCCGGTCCACAGCACCACGTCGGCGTCCTGGCCGGCGGCCAGGGTTCCGACGCCGGTCATGCCCCACATCTTCGCCACGTTGGACGTGAGGGTGGCCATCGCCTGGTCGCGCGGCAGGCCGTTGGCCACGGCGAGGCCGGCGTTGAAGCGCTGCTGGCGCATGTTGTTGAGGTCGCGGCTGCCCATGATGGCCACCGTCACCCCGGCGGCCTGCAGCCGGGCGGCGTTGTCGAGACGCGCGCCGAGGCTCTCGAAGCTGTCGGGCAGATCGGCCTGGCTGTCGACGATGACGCCGACGCCGGCGGCGGCGATCTGCGCCGCGACCAGCCAGCCTTCCTCGGCGCCTTCGAGGATGACCTTGATCTTCTCCTCGCGGGCCAGGCGCAGCACCTGAAGGATGTCGCTGGCGCGGTGCACCCGGACGAGCAGGGGCGTCCTGCCCTCGACCACCGGGATCAGGGCTTCCAGATCGATGCGCGACAGGCCGAACTCGCGGCTTTCGCCCCGGTCATAGGCCGAGCGGTTGCGGGCGAAGGCGCGGGCGTCCTCGAAGGCGCCCTTGACCAGCACCAGGGCCGCGCCGCGCGAGCCGGCGTTGCGGGCGCCGGTCTCGCCGAGGTCCAGGGTCACGGCCACGCGGGCGCGCACCACCGGATCCTGGTCGCCGGCCGCGAGGCTGACGATGGCCGCCTGGCCGGCGAACATGGCCGGATCGCCCTCGTCGCCGCCGCCGCTGCCGGCGAAGTCCTCGGCCCCGCTGTCGTCCTTGTGGCCGTCGCCGCCGCCGCGCGAGAGCACGGGGGTGGCGACCACGCGGGTCAGGCCGGTCTGGCGGGCCAGCGGAATCATCGTGCTGTTGGGATTGACCCCGTAGCTGATGTCGAAGCCGGCCGAGAGCTTGCCCGAGCGGTCATCGCGGGTGGACGTGACCTGCTCGACCTCGCTGACGGTCAGGCTGGTGGAGGGGGCGATCAGGCCGGGCGTGACCACCCCGCCCCGGGCGTCGATGACCCGCGCGCCAGCCGGGGTGGCGACGCCGGCGCCGACGGCGACGATCTTGCCGTCCTTGAGCACAAGCGTGCCGCTCGGGATGGTCCCGGCGGGGCCGGCGGTCTCGATCCGGGCGTTGACGATGGCCACGGTCTCTGCGGCGGCCGGGGTCGCGAGCACCAAGGCGGCGAAGGCGAAAAGAGCGCGTTTCATGGGTGGAAGGCCCCTTCGCCGGGCTGGCCGAGTTCGAAATCGGATCTGGGCTGATAGCGGGAGTCGTGCCGATCATAGATCAGCGCCCCGTCGATGAAGACCTTGTCGGCCTGGGCGTAGATGCTGAACGGATCAGCGCTCCACAACACCACGTCGGCCCGCTTGCCGGCGACCAGCGAGCCGGTCTGGCCGTCGATGCCCATGGCCTTGGCCGGGTTGGCGGTGATCCAGGCGATGGCCTCGGCTTCGGTGATGTTCAGGCCGATGCGGTTGCCCGCCGCCATGGCGATGGCCGCTTCCTGGTTCAGCCGCTGGGTGATGGTCGCGTCGTCGGAATGGATGACCGTGCAGGCCCCGGCGCGGTAGGCGATCGCGGCGTTGGCCTCGATGCCGTCGTAGGCCTCCATCTTGAAGCCGGCCCAGTCAGCCCAGGTGGCGAAGCAGATGCCTTCCTTCGCCAGCAGAGGCCCGACCTTGTAGGCCTCCGACGCGTGGTGGAACATGGTGATGCGGTAGCCGAACTCCTTGGCCACATCGATCATCACGGCCATTTCGTCGGCGCGGTAGCAGTGGTTCTGCACGAGGATCTCGCCGCGCAGCACGCCGACCAGGGTGTCGAGACCGAGATCGCGCTTGGGCGGATCGGCCTTCTCGCCCTTGGCGATCTTGGCGCGGTAGTCGTCCCAGCGCCGGCCGTAGTCGGCCGCATCGATCCAGGCGCGGCGATAGCCGGCCACGTTGCCCATGGCGGTGGAGGGCGCGCGGCTCTTGCCGCCGTAGACCCGCTTGGGGTTCTCGCCGCAGGCCATCTTCAGGCCGTAGGGCGCGCCGGGCATCTTCATGCCCTGCATGGTCACCGAGGGCACATTGCGCAGGGTGATCGAGCGGCCGCCGAACAGGTTGGCCGAGCCCGGGAGGATCTGCAGGGTCGTCACGCCGCCGGCGCGGGCCCGGTTGAAGCCGGGGTCCTGCGGCCAGACGCTGTGCTCGGCCCAGACGTTGGCGGTCACCGGGTCGATCGCCTCGTTGCCGTCGGAGCGCGAGGCGACGCCGGGGGAGGGGTAGACGCCCAGGTGGCTGTGCGCGTCGATGATGCCGGGCGTGACCCACTTGCCGCGGCCGTCGATGACGGTGACCCCGTCAGGGATGGCCGTGTCCGGCCCGCCGACGGCGAGGATCTTGCCGCCCTGCAGGACGATGACGCCGTTGTCGATCCGCTGGCCGGTGGCGGTCAGGATGGTCGCGCCACGGATCGCCGTCGGCGCGGCCGGGAAGGGCGCGTAGGTCGACGGGAACGCATCCGGCCGCGCGGCCGGATCGAGGCCCGTCGGAATGGGCTTTGCCGGACTGGCGCCGGCGGCCGGTTTGGCCGGGGTCGCCGTGGTCCCCGTCGTGGCGCAGGCGGCCAGCAGCGCCGCCGTCGCGGTGGCGGCCAGGGCCGCCCCGAATCTGAATGTCATGACCCCGTCCCAAACGCGAAGGCGTGAGATCAAACCAAATGCGCGCGCGGATCAAGGGTGGTTGAACCGGTCTCGACAGTCTGGCGTTCAAGGCACAGATTTGCGGCGAGGGACGCCGACGGAGATCAGACATGACGCGCTTCTTCAAGGCAGGCCTGGCCGCCGCCCTGCTGCTGACCTTGGCCGCCGCCTGCGAATCCCCCGGGGATGGCGGCCCGAAGCCGGGCCCGACGCCGCCTGGCCGCACCCCTGTCGCCGAAGGCGGCATGTGCGGCGGCATCGCCGGCTTCCAGTGCCAGACGGGGCTCTACTGTTCGATGACGCCGGAAATGCAGCATGTCGCCGACGGCTCGGGGACCTGCCGCAAGCGGCCGCAGATGTGCACCCGCGAGTACCGCCCGGTCTGCGGCGTCGACCGCAAGACCTACGGCAACGCCTGCACGGCCGCCGCCGCCGGGGTCAGTGTCGCCAGCGAAGGCGAATGTCCCGCCGGCTGACCATGGCGCCGCAAAACCGTTGAAGGCGGCCGTCCGGCAAGGCAGTCTTCAACCATGAACCGTGTTCTGCATCCTCTCGTTCTGGCGGCCGGCCTGGCGGCGGCGACCCTGCCGGGCTCCGCCCTGGCGTCCGGCGTGAAGTCGCCCTGGCAGCTGCGTCTGCTCGAGGCTTGCCAGTCCGAACCGTTCGTCGAGAAGACGAAGGCCCAGGCCGCGGCGAAGGATGTCGAGGCCATGGCGGCGCTCGGCTACCTCTATTCGGAGGCCTGCGGCGTGCCGTGGGACGCGGAGCAGGCGGTGCGCCTGTGGCGGGCGGCGGCCGAGGCCGGACAGGCCGACGCCATGGCCTCGCTCGGCTACGTCTACGGCGAGGGCATCGGCGTCGAGGAGGACGCCGCCGAGGCCTTCCGCTGGACCCGCGCGGCGGCGGACAGGGGCAATGTTCGCGGCATCTTCAATCTGGCCGTCAGCTACGACGTCGGCCTGGGCGTGGCCGAGGACAAGGTCGAGGCGATCCGCTGGTACAGGGCCGCCGTCGCCCAGGGCGATACGGACGCCATGCACAACCTGGCCATCCTCTATCTGCGCGGCGAGGGCGTCGAGAAGGACGAGACGGAAGCGGCCCGGCTGTGGACCCG
>CANJYY010000302.1 GCA_947479185.1 Caulobacteraceae bacterium | reverse complement strand
TGCTCAAGCGCACCGACGAGACCTTCCGCAATCGCGAGCTGTTGCACCAGGAACGTCTGGCCGCGCAGCTGAAGCCGGTCGCCGAGTCGCTGGCCAAGTTCGAGGCCCATGTGACGGCGGTGGAAAAGACCCGCGCCGAGGAGACCGGCGGCCTGCGCGAGCAGTTGGCGCTGCTGATGACCGCCTCGACCGCCACCCGCGACGAGGCGCGCCGCCTGACCGAGGCGCTCAAGGGCAACACCGGCCGGCGCGGCCGCTGGGGCGAACAGACCTGCCGCAACGTGCTGGAAGCCGCCGGCATGGCCGGCCGGTTCGACTATGAGGAGCAGCGCTCGGAGGCTGACGACGCCGGCCGCCAGAACCGGCCGGACTTCATCATCCACCTGCCCGGCGGCGGCAAGTTCGTCATCGACGCCAAGGTCTCGCTGGCCTTCGCCGACGCCAGCGACGGCGACGAGGACGCGCAGCAGACGGCCGTCTCGATGCGTACCGCCGTCAGCATGAAGAACCATGTGCGGCAGCTGTCGTCGAAGGCCTACCAGGACCAGTTCAAGCCCAGCCCCGACTTCGTGGCCATGTTCGTGCCCGGCGACGCCTTCCTGGCCGCGGCGCTCGACCATGAGCCGGACCTGATGAACCAGGCCATGGCCTCTCGCGTGGTGATCGTCACCCCGACCACCCTGTTCGCCCTGTGCAAGGCCGTGTCCTACGGCTGGCGGGTCGAGGAGCAGGCGGCCAACGCCGACAAGATCGCCGCGCTGGGCCGTGAGCTCTACAAGCGGCTGTCGGTGATGGGCGGCCACGCCGCGAGCGTCGGCAAGGCGCTGGAGGCGGCCGTCAGCCGCTACAACCAGTTCGTCGGCTCGCTGGAGGGTCAGGTGCTGACCCAGGCCCGCCGGTTCGAGGACCTCAAGGTCGACCACGAAGGCAAGGAGCTGCCGGTGATCGAGCCGGTCGAGACGGCCGTGCGGTCGCTGACCAAGCTGGCCTCCGCCGACGCCCCCGCCTTGACGGCTCCGGACGCCGCCCCTACCTCCTGATCGTCATGACCGTTCGCCGCATTCTCACCATCGACAACGCCGCCGATCTGGCTGTGCTCAAGCAGGTTTCCACGCCCGTCGAGGGCGGGGTTACCGACGATCTGCGCCTGTTGATGGATGACATGCTGGAGACGATGTACGCCGCGCCGGGCATCGGCCTGGCGGCCGTTCAGGTGGGCGAAGCCAAGCAGATCATCGTCATGGACCTGGGCGACCGCGAGGGCGCGGACGAGGGCGACGACGAAGGGGCCGCGCGGGACCGCCGCAATCCGCGCTTCTTCATCAATCCCGAAATCGTCTGGGCGTCCGAGGACCTCGCCTCCTACGAGGAGGGCTGCCTGTCGGTGCCGGAGATCTACGACGACGTTGAACGGCCCGCCCAGGTGAAGATCCGCTACCTCAACTACGCCGGCGACGCCGTCGAGGAGGACGCCGGCGGCCTCTACGCCGTCTGCATCCAGCACGAGATGGACCACCTCAAGGGCGTGCTGTTCATCGACCACCTGTCGCGCCTGAAGCGCGAGCGGGCGATCAAGAGCGTCAAGAAGGCCGCCCGGGCGGCGTAGAACCCGCTCCGCCCCACGCAGTGGCGAGGGGGACCATGCGGAGCATGGTGGAGGGGGCGGCGCCGGACCAGCCGGATAGGCCGGAATTCCGATAGGTCGGGCAGGCTCCCGCGCTGCCCCGCAGTCAGGCTTCGTCTGACAACTCCCCGCAAGCGGGGAGCGTCACCTTGTAACTACCGCTTCGTCGTATCGCCCGTCGCCGCGCGCGACTCTTCCGCCTCACGCCTGGCGTCGGCGGAGGCGTCAGCCACGCCGTCCTGGACGTCGCCGGCCGTGTCCTTGACCGCGTCGGCGGCCTCGGCGCCGGCGTTGCCGATGGCTGCGCCGGCTTCCTTGACGTCCGGATTGGCGGCGATCTCGTGGGCGGCTTCCTTGACCTCGCCGCCGACAGCCGCGGCGCCCTCTCCGACCTGGGTGCGATCTTCCCTGGAGCAGGCGCCGAGGGCCAGACCGGCGGCGGCCAGCGAGACAATGAGGATCTTGCGCATGAGGTGTTCCCTTCCCGAGTTTCGTTCCCCCGTTCAACGAACCGTGAAGCCCCGGGTTCCCTGAGCCTTTCGCGCCGGCTCCGGCGCCGCTAAACCCCGCCCATGCGCCTCGCCTTCCTCGGAACACCCGATTTCGCCGTCCAGAGCCTCGCCGCCATCCTCGCGGCCGGGCACGAGGTCGCCTGCGTCTATTCCCAGCCGCCCGCGCCGCGCGGCAGGGGCCAGACGCTGCAGCCCTCGCCGGTGCACGCCTTCGCCGAGGCGCACGGCCTGATGGTCCGCACCCCGGCCTCGATGAAGACGCCCGAGGCCATCGCCGACTTCCAGGCCCTGGACCTCGACGCCGCCGTGGTGGTGGCTTTCGGCCAGATCCTCGTCGCCGAGGTGCTCGATGCGCCGAGGCTCGGCTGCTTCAACGTCCACGCCTCGCTGCTGCCGCGCTGGCGGGGCGCCGCGCCGATCCAGCGGGCGATCATGGCCGGCGACGCCATGACTGGTGTGCAGGTCATGCGCATGAGTCTCGGCCTCGACGAGGGCGACGTGCTGGCGACGGAGACCGTCCGCATCGGCCCGCTCGACACCGCCGGGACGCTGCACGACCGGCTGGCCGAAGCCGGCGCGCGGCTGCTGCCGCCGACGCTGGCGGCCATCGAAGCGGGGACCGCCGTCGAGACACCGCAGGCCGCCGACGGCGTGACCTATGCGAAGAAGATCAAGCCGGCCGAGGCGCGCATCGACTGGTCCCGCCCCGCCGCCGAAATCGATTGCCATATCCGCGGCCTGTCGCCGTTCCCCGGTGCCTGGTTCACGGCGCCCTCCGACAAGGGCCCTGTGCGCGTGAAGGCGCTGCTGAGCCGCGTCGAGGACGGATCGGGTGTTGCGGGGACGACGCTGAACGACAGCCTGCTGATCGCCTGCGGCGAGGGCGCCGTGCGGTTGCTGCGGGCCCAGCGCGAGGGCAAGTCAGCCCAGGACGCCGCCGACTTCCTGCGCGGCTTCCCGGTCGCGGCCGGGACGGCGCTGGACTGATGCCCCGCTACCGCCTGACCATCGAGTATGACGGCCGGCCCTATCGCGGTTTCCAGGCCCAGGCCCTGCTGCCCAGCGTCCAGGGCGCGATCGAGGCGGCCGTGCTGGGCTTCACCGGCGAGACAATCCGTATCCAGGCCGCCGGCCGGACCGACACCGGCGTCCACGCCACCGGTCAGGTGATCCATGTCGATCTCGCGAAAGCCTGGCCCGCCGACGTGGTGCGCGATGCGCTGAACGCCCACCTGCGGCCAGAGCCGATCGCCGTGCTGGAGGCCTGGGACGTCCCTGACGACTGGCACGCGCGGTTCTCGGCCACCGAGCGACGCTACCTCTACCGTATCCTCAACCGGCCGGCGCCGCCGGCGCTGGACAAGGGCCGGGTCTGGCATGTGCGCAAGCCGCTCGACGCGCGGGCCATGCATGACGCCGCCCAGGCGCTGACCGGCCACCACGACTTCACCACCTTCCGCGACATGCAGTGCCAGGCGAAGTCGCCGATGAAGACGCTGGATGTCGCCGAGGTCCGGCGCGAGGGCGAGGAGGTCCACGTCACCTTCGCCTCGCGCTCCTTCCTCCACCGGCAGGTACGGTCGATGGTCGGCACCCTGGCCGAGGTCGGCATCGGCCGCTGGACCAGGGCCGATCTGGTCGCGTCGCTGGAGGCCAGGGATCGCACGGCCTGCGGCCCGGTCGCCCCGGCCGACGGCCTGTACCTGACCGGGGTCGGCTACGCCGGATAGGGCGTGACGAACTGCTGGCCGGTCGCCTTGGCCATCAGCTCGCCGTCCTCGCGGCGGAACTCGACCTCCACCGATATCAGCTGTCGCGACCGCGCCACGACCCGCCCCTCGATCAGAAGCGGATGGGCGCGCCCGAGCGTGATGAACCGGATCTGCAGGTCGGTGGTCCGGAAGGCGGACGGCGCCGCGATC
>CANJYY010000301.1 GCA_947479185.1 Caulobacteraceae bacterium | reverse complement strand
TCGCTGCCGCGCATGCCCATCTTGTCGAGCTTCTTTGAGACGCTGAAGCCCTTCATGCCCTTCTCGATCAGGAAGGCGGTGATGCCGCGGCTGCCCTCCTCCGGCGCCGACTTGGCGTAGACCACCAGGGTGTCGGCGTGCGGCGCGTTGGTGATCCAGAACTTCGTGCCGTTGAGCACGAAGCGGTCGCCCCGGCGGTCGGCGCGCAGCTTCATCGAGACCACGTCCGAGCCCGAGCCGGCCTCGCTCATGGCCAGGGCGCCGACGTGCTCGCCGCTGATAAGCTTGGGCAGATAGCGCAGCTTCTGCTCGGGCGTGGCCCAGCGGCGGATCTGGTTGACGCAGAGGTTGGAGTGAGCGCCGTAGCTCAGGCCGACCGAGGCCGAGGCGCGGGAGATCTCCTCCATGGCCACGACATGTTCGAGGTAGCCGAGGCCGAGGCCGCCGAACTCCTCCTCGACGGTGATGCCGTGCAGGCCGAGCTCGCCCATCTGCGGCCAGAGCTCGCGGGGAAAGGCGTTGTCGCGGTCGATGGCGGCGGCGATCGGCGCGATACGGTCGGCGGCGAAGCGCGCGGTGGTTTCGCGGATGGCGTCGGCGGTTTCGCCGAGGCCGAAATCCATGGCGGGTCCGGTTTGGGTCATGGCCGGGAAATAGCACGATGACGCCGGGGCGCCACGTCGGGAAGGAGCATGCCGCGGAAAGAGCGTGCGTCCTTCGAGACGCGATCCTGAGGGATCGCTCCTCAGGATGACGGGAAGAGTTGGACTGCACTTCTGTTCGTCATGGTGAGGAGCGAGGCATCAGCCGAGCGTCTCGAACCACGCACCAAAACGCACGACGCCCCGCGAGCAAGCTCGCGAGGCGCCAACGCTATCCCCTTACTGTACGCGGGTTCCCATACGCTACGCGGGTTACGCCCGAGGCTCCGACTCCGCCTCGGTTACTTCCTCATCCTCGTCGTCCGGCGCGGCGCCGAGGAATTTGTTCAGGGCGACGGCGACCGAGACGCCGGTCAGGCCGATGCCCGCCACGGCCACCAGCCAGCCCAGGTTGCTGACGTTGAGCAGGCCGTCGCCGCCACCGGCGGAGAAGCCCACGGCGATGCCGCCGGCCATCAGGGCCAGGCCGCCCACCGCGGTGGCCAGCAGCGGCAGGCCGTTGATGCGCACCGGCTCCAGATCCGCGTCGGCGAAGGCCGGATCGAAGCCCAGCTCGGCCATCTCGTCCTCACGGACCAGGCGGCGGACATAGTCCTCGTTGACCAGCGGCCGGCTCGGCGCGCCTTCGAGCAGGAAAGTCGAGGGCGCGACGTCGAACAGGCCCGGACCCGACGCGGCGGCCGGCTCCGGCAGGTCGGCGCGCAGGGCGTCGTCCGGCGCGCGGTCGATGGTCATCTCCGGAGCCGGCGTCAGCATGAACGCGTGGTCCGGCGCGGCATAGGCCGCGTTGGCGCCGAGCACGATCGGCTCGGGCTGCGGATAGCTGTCCTGCGTCGGCCAGGCCGGGAACGGCTCGGGTTCCGGCGCCGGGGAGACCTCGGCCGCCGTCTCGACAGCCGGTTCAGGCTCCGGTTCCGGCGTAGGCGTGGGCTCGGGCTCGGGGGCCAGTTCGACGACGGTCAGGGTCGGCGCGGGCTCCGGGACCGGCTCCGGCGGAGCCGCTTCCGTTTCGGGCAGCAGCAGCTCCAGCCGGGCGCCGACGCCGGCGGCGGCGATCTCGCTGGCCAGCGGCGCTTCCGGCCGCGGCTCGGGCGTCGGCCGGGGCGTCTCGTCGCGGGTCACACTGGTGCGTTCGCCGGTCAGCGAAGCCTTGACGGCCGTCGGGGCCTGGCGCGGCACGGCGTTGACCGCGTCGTAGTCGACCTTGGGGGCCAGCACCGGCGACGGGGCCGGGATCCAGCCGTTGGACGGCGTCAGGAACAGGGTCTTCTCGGCCGCGCGGCGGCGGACCAGGGCGTCGATGACGATCCGCTCGCCCTCGAAGTCGGCCTTGCGCCACATCTCCATGGCGCAGGCGGCCTGCAGCATCTGGCCTTCATTGACCCGGCGCAGCACCGACGAGCGGCGGAAGTTGTCGACCCCGATGTTGAAGGCGAAGCAGCACAGCGAATCGAACTGGTTCTGGGTCAGCGGCGTGTAGCTGTGCTCGTTGACCGCGTGGGCCACGGCGATGAGGTCGTACATCAGCAGGGCTTCGGCGTCCGACTCGGACACCTCGGCGCCCTGGCGGGCGGTCAGGGTGTGGCCATAGCCGATCGTCCAGCGTCCGTCGGGAAGCTGGGCGGCGCGTTGGCGATAACCCTCGAACGTCTTGATCAGTTCGATGGCGGCGCGGGAGACCTGGTGGCGGGGTTTCATCGGCCTTCTTGATCCGAAATGGGACAGACGCGGCTGCGTTCCAGTCCACTCCCGCAAAAGGGATGCCGGACGCCGCCTGAACTCCCCCTGAACGGGAGTGGCGGGCGAAGCGGAAGCGTAAATCTAGAGGAGGATCAGCGCCGCCAGGCCCAGGAAGGACAGGAAGCCTGTGAAATCGGTCACGAAGGTGACGAACACCGAGGAGGAGACCGCCGGATCGCGTTCCAGCTTGTCCAGCGCCAGCGGCACGAGGATCCCGGCCAGCGAGGCCACGAACAGATTGATCACCAGCGCCAGGGCGATGGTCAGGCAAAGCATGGGGCTGCGGAAGAACACCCAGGTCGCCGCCCCCATGATCGCGGCCAGCACCCCGCCGTTGACCAGGCCCACGGTCATCTCCCGCAGGATGATGCGCACGGCGTTGGAGGCGTTCAGTTCGCGGCTGGCCAGGGCGCGCACGGCCACGGCCAGGGTCTGGGTGCCGGCGTTACCGCCGAGCGAGGCGACCACCGGCATCAGGATGGCCAGGGTGACCAGCTTGCCGATCTCGGCCTGGAAGGCGCCGATGACGCTGGCGGCCGCCGCCGCGGTCAGGGTGTTGACCACCAGCCAGGGCAGCCGCGAGCGGGCCACGTCCCAGACGCCGGCGTCACGGCCCGCGTCGGACACGCCGGCCAGGGCCAGGATGTCCTCTTCGGACTCCTCCTGGATGACCCCGACGATGTCGTCGACGGTGATCTGGCCGACCAGCCGTCCGCCGGAGTCGATCACCGGGGCGCTGATCAGGTGGTACTTGTCGAAGATGTAGGCGACCTCTTCCTGGTCCATGTCGACGGTGATCTCGGTCACCGGCTCCATGATCTCGGCCAGGGTGGTCTCGCGCTTCGCCCGCAGCAGCTGGCTGATCGGCGCCGCGCCGATCGGTCGGTAGGCCGGATCGACGATGTAGATGTCGAAGAACAGCTCGGGCAGCTCGTCCCCGGCCTGGCGGACGTGGTCGATGGTCTGGCCGACGGTCCAGAACTGCGGCGCGGCCAGCACCTCGCGCTGCATCAGGCGGCCGGCCGTCTCGTCGGCGTAGGCAAGGCTGCTCTCGATCGCCGCCCGGTCGTCCGCGTCCATCGCCGCCAGCACCTGGGCGCGCTTCTCGCCCTCCAGGTCGTCGATGACGTCGGCGGCGTCGTCCGAATCGAGTTCCTCGAGGGCCCGCGCCAGCGCCGTCGGGTGGACGGTCTCGAGCACCTCCTCGCGCAGGTTGTCGTCCAGCTCGGACAGCACCTCGGCGAGGGTCTCGGAATCGAGACAGGGGATGATCTCCTCGCGGTAGTCCGCGTTGAGGAAGCCCATCAGGTCGGCCACGTCCTCGGAGCGCAGCGCCCCGACCAGTTCGCGCAGCCGCTCGGCGTCGCCGCGGTCGGCGGCGTCGATGACCATGTCGACGTAGGCGGGATTGAGGGCGTAGTCGTCGCCGAGCGCGAGATCCTCGAGATCCTCGGGCGGGGCGGTGTTCAGAGGGCCTGCAGGGATCGAGAGGTTATTCTCCTCGAGCAGGTCGGCTTTATCCCGGGACATTTCGGGGCCTCCTGAACGAAGAGATCAATCCTGCAGTGCTTCTTGCCTCTGATTCACCCTGCCTGGCCAAGGTTTCGCGGGGCAAGCCCACGATCCACCTGGCCAAGCGGGCCTCTCACCAACGGATTATCCTGC
>CANJYY010000300.1 GCA_947479185.1 Caulobacteraceae bacterium | reverse complement strand
CCTACGGCGGGGCGTAGGGGACATGTATCCAGCGCAGCCGGTACGTGTCCCTCAACCGGTTCTGCTGGATTGGGGGACACGTACCTTCGGTACATGTCCCCGCTTGGAGTGAGCCTATCCCACCGCCACGCGTTGCAGCGCGAACAGCTCGCCGATGCCCTTTTCGGCCAGGCCGAACAGAGCCTCGAACTCGGCCCGGCTGAAGCCGCGCTTTTCGCCGGTGGCCTGGATCTCGACGATGTCGCCGGCGCCGGTCAGCACGAAGTTGGAATCGGCCTCGGCCGAGGAGTCCTCCTCGTAGTCGAGGTCCAGCACGGCGAGGTTCTGATGCACGCCGCAGGACACGGCCGCCACCTGGTCGAGGATCGGGTCGGTCTTGATGACCCCCTCTTCCAGCAGGTAGCGCGTCGCCAGCCGCAGGGCGACCCAGGCGCCGGTGATGGCCGCGGTGCGGGTGCCGCCGTCGGCCTGGACCACGTCGCAGTCGATCTGGATCTGCCGCTCGCCGAGCGCCCGCATGTCGACCACGGCCCGCAGGGAGCGGCCGATCAGCCGCTGGATTTCCTGCGTCCGGCCCGACTGTTTGCCCTGGGCGGCCTCGCGCCGGCCGCGGGTGTGGGTGGCGCGCGGCAGCATGCCGTACTCGGCCGTGACCCAGCCGGCGCCCTTGCCGCGCATCCAGCCCGGCACGCCCTCGTCGACGCTGGCGGTGACCAGCACCTTGGTGTGGCCGAAGGTCACCAGGCACGAGCCCTCGGCGTAGCGGTTGACGCCGGTTTCGAGGGTCACGGCGCGCATCTGGTCAGCGGCGCGTTCAGAAGGTCGCATGGTCAAGTCCCCAGGAACGGCGCACGGGTTGCGCGCGGGCAGGCGCCGCTTATCCTATTGGCCGACAGGTCGTCCACCGGCCTGCGACAGGACCCATGACCCCGATCTTCACCAGCGGCCCCTCCCGCACCGCCAGCCTGACCGATCTGGATGACCGCGCGCGGGACATCTTCCGGCGGATCGTGGAGAGCTATCTCGAGACCGGCGACCCGGTCGGCTCGCGCACCCTGTCGCGCGGCGGGGTCCAGCTGTCGCCCGCCTCGATCCGCAACACCATGCAGGACCTGGCGGGCCTGGGCCTGCTCGACTCGCCGCATTCGAGCGCCGGGCGCATGCCGACACACGCGGGCCTGCGGCTGTTCGTCGACGGCCTGCTGGAGGTCGGCGATGTCGGCGAGGCCGAGCGCCGCGAGATCGACGCCCGCCTGTCGGCCCACGGCCGCAACTTCGACGAGGCCCTCAACGAGGCCAGTTCGATCCTGTCGGGCCTGGCCGGCGGCGCGGGCATGGTCGTCAGCCCGGTGCGCGAAGCGGGGGTCAAGCATGTCGAGTTCGTCGCGCTGGACGCCGACCGCGCCCTGGCCGTCATGGTCTTCGAGGACGGCCAGGTCGAGAACCGGCTGATGCGGCTGTCGCCCGGCCTTACCCCGTCCGCGCTGCAGGAGGCGTCCAACTTCCTCGCCGCCCGGCTCAAGGGCCGCACCCTGGCCCAGGCCGGGACCGAAATCCGCGCCGAGCTGGACCAGGCCCGCACCGAGCTGGACAAGACCGCCGCCCGCCTCGTCGAGGACGGCCTGGCCGCCTGGGGCGGCGGTGATGACACTGAGCGGGCCCTGATCGTTCGCGGCCGGGCCAACCTGCTCAACGACCCCGCCACGGCCGGCGATCTGGCCCGGGTGCAGAAGCTGTTCGACGACCTGGAACAGAAGGAGCAGCTGATCGGTTTGCTCGACGGGGTCCGTGACGCCCAGGGCGTGCGCATTTTCATTGGCGCGGAAACGCGTCTTTTCTCGCTTTCGGGTTCCGCCGTGATCGCGGCGCCTTATATGACAGGCCGACAGAAGGTGCTGGGCGCGATCGGCGTGATCGGGCCCGCCCGCCTCAACTATGCCCGGGTCATCCCGCTGGTGGACTACACCGCGCGGGTCCTGGGCCGCATGCTGGACGGATAGACGAGTATGACCGAAGACACCGCAGCCAACGGCCACGATCCCGAGCTGGAGATCGAAACCGCGCAGGACGCCGCCGAAGCCGACGTGGAAGCCCTCAAGGTCGAGGTCGCCGCGCTGAAGGACCAGATCCTGCGCTACGCCGCCGAGGCCGACAACGTCCGCCGCCGCGCCGAGCGCGAAGCCAACGACACCCGCGCCTACGCCATCCAGAAGTTCGCCCGCGACCTGTTCGCCGTCGCCGACCACCTGTCGGCCGCCACGACCCACGCGCCGCGCGACTTCGCCGACCAGGTGGTCAAGAACTTCGTCGTCGGCGTCGAGATGACCCAGAAGGAGCTGCAGTCGGCCTTCGAGCGCAACGGTCTCAAGCGCATCGAGCCGGAAAAGGGCGGCAAGTTCGACCCGCACCAGCACCAGGCGATGATGGAACAGCCCGGCGAGGGCGTGGCCCCCGGCGCGGTGATCAAGACCCTGCAGGCCGGCTACGAACTGCACGGCCGCATGGTGCGCCCGGCGATGGTCGTGGTCGCCGCCAAGACCGGCGCCGCCGACGCCGGCGCGGCCCCGGCCGGCAATCCCTACGCGGACGCGGACGGCGACACCGCAGGTGGTTCGGTCGACACGAAGGCGTAGGGCCGGAATTGGGGAATTGGGGACAGGTTATCCTGTCCCTTGGGACTGGATAACCTGTCCCCTCCCGTCGCCGCGCGCCATGACGGCAGAAAAGGTGGGGTTGAACGGCTCGCGCGCCCCCGCGCCCCCTTCCGTGAGCCGCTGTTTCCGCTAATGTCCGTAGTCCCTTGGCAGGCGAACCGGCGGGGGCCCGACGATTCGCCTGTCACCTTCCGGACCTCGGACGAGACATGAAGCTTACGATCGAGCGGGCGGCGCTGCTGAAGGCCCTGGGCCACGTGCAGAGCGTCGTTGAACGCCGCAACACCATTCCGATCCTGTCGAACGTGCTGCTGACCGCCGAGCGCGAGCGGGTCGGCTTCTCCGCGACCGATCTGGACATGGAGATCATCGACGGCGGCGCGGCCCAGGTCGACGTGCCGGGCCAGATCACCGCGCCCGCCCACACCCTCTACGAAATCGTCCGCAAGCTGCCGGAAGGCGCGGACGTGTCCCTGACCCTGTCGGGCGACGACCCCCGGCTGCAGGTCGCGGCCGGCCGCTCGAAGTTCAACCTGCCGGTCCTGCCGGCGGGCGACTTCCCGGTGATGAGTTCCGACGGCCTGTCGCCGGCCATTCCGGTCGACGCAGGCGACCTGATGCGGCTGATCGACAAGACCCGCTTCGCCATCTCCACCGAGGAGACGCGCTACTATCTGAACGGCCTGTACGTGCACACGGTGGTCGAGAACGGCCAGCCGATGCTGCGCTGCGTGGCCACCGACGGCCACCGCCTGGCCCTGGCCGAAATGCCGGCCCCCGAGGGCTCCGCCGGGCAGCCGGGCGTGATCATCCCGCGCAAGACCATCAACGAGGCGCGCCGCCTGCTGGAGGACGCCGGCGAGACGGTCGACTTCCAGGTCAGCGCCCAGAAGGTCCGCTTCGACTTCGGCCAGGCCGCCCTGACCTCCAAGGTCATCGACGGCTCGTTCCCCGACTACATGCGCGTCATCCCGCGCGACAACCAGAAGATCATGACCGTCGACAACGCCCTGTTCGCCAAGGCCGTCGACCGCGTGGCGACCATCTCGGCGGAAAAGAGCCGCTCGGTGAAGCTGGCCATCGAGCCGGGCCGCGTGACCCTGACCGTGCGCAACATGGAAGCCGGCCAGGCCGTCGAAGAGGTCGAGGTCGACTACGACGGCGAGGCCTTCGAGATCGGCTTCAACGCCCGCTACCTGCTGGACGTCACCGGCCAGATCGGCGGCGAGACGGCCGAGTTCCGCTTCGCCGATCCGGCCAGCCCGACGCTGGTGCTGGACCCGACCGACGCCGGCGTGAAGTACGTGCTGATGCCGCTGCGGGTGTAGGGACAGACACCGCGGGCGTCTGTCCCGATCAGGTCCCCAGCGCCTTCACCAGCAGGACTGTCGTAAGACCGCTGTTCCATTCCTCGTCGGGAT
>CANJYY010000299.1 GCA_947479185.1 Caulobacteraceae bacterium | reverse complement strand
CGGAGGTGTCGTAGTCGGTCGAGACGGTCTCGGGGTTGCAGTTGACCATGATCGACTCGATGCCGATCTGGTCCAGCGCGAAGGCCGCATGGCAGCAGCAGTAGTCGAACTCGATGCCCTGGCCGATGCGGTTGGGACCGCCGCCGAGGATGATCGCCTTCTTGCGGTTGCTGGGCTCGGACTCGCAGTCGGGGATCTGGCCCAGCGCGCCGGTCTCGTAGGTCGAGTACATGTAGGGCGTGGTCGCCGCGAACTCGCCGGCGCAGGTGTCGATGCGCTTGAACACCGGGCGGATGTTCATGGCGTGGCGGCGGGCGCGGACCTCGGTCTCGCTCAGCGCCGTCAGCTTCGCCAGCCGGGCGTCGGAGAAGCCCATGGCCTTCAGCTTGCGCAGGCCGTCGGCGGCCGGCAGGCCGGAGGCGCGGACGACGCCTTCCTGGCGGACGATCTCGGCGATCTGGCGCAGGAACCAGGGCTCGTAGGAACAGGCGCCGTTGATCTCCTCGACCGTCAGGCCGTGGCGGAAGGCCTGGGCGATGACCAGCAGGCGGTCGGGCGTCGGCTTGCCCAGCGCCCGCAGCACGGCGGCGTGGGCGGTGTCCGGATCGGCCGTGCCGGGGATGTCGATCTCGTCGAGACCGGACAGGCCAGTCTCGAGGCCGCGCAGGGCCTTCTGCAGGCTCTCGGCGAACGTCCGGCCGATGGCCATGACCTCGCCGACCGACTTCATCGAGGTGGTCAGGTAGGGCTCTGCGCCCGGGTACTTCTCGAAGGCGAAGCGCGGGATCTTGGTGACGACGTAGTCGATGCTCGGCTCGAACGAGGCCGGCATGGCCCCGCCGGTGATGTCGTTGGCCAGTTCGTCGAGGGTGTAGCCGACGGCCAGACGGGCGGCGACCTTGGCGATCGGGAAGCCGGTGGCCTTCGAGGCCAGGGCCGAGGAGCGCGACACGCGCGGGTTCATCTCGATGACGACCATGCGGCCGTCGGCCGGGTTGATCGCCCACTGCACGTTGGACCCGCCGGTCTCGACGCCGATCTCGCGCAGCACGGCGATCGAGCCGGTGCGCATGCGCTGGTATTCCTTGTCGGTCAGCGTCAGGGCCGGGGCGACGGTGATCGAGTCGCCGGTGTGCACGCCCATCGGGTCGATGTTCTCGATCGAGCAGACGATGATGCAGTTGTCCGCCGTGTCGCGGACCACCTCCATCTCGTACTCCTTCCAGCCGAGCACGCTCTCCTCGATGAGCACCTCGGTGGTCGGCGACAGGTCCAGCCCGCGCAGCACGATCTCCTCGAATTCCTCGAGGTTGTAGGCGATGCCGCCGCCGGTGCCGGCGAGGGTGAAGCTGGGCCGGATGATCGCCGGCAGGCCGACGAAGGCCAGACCCTCGCGGGCCTCGTCCATGTTGTGCGCGGCCTTGGACTTGGGGCTTTCGAGGCCCAGCTTGTCCATGGCGTCGCGGAATTTCTGGCGGTCCTCGGCCTTGTCGATGACGTCGGCCTTGGCCCCGATCATCTCCACGCCGTACTTCGCCAGGGTGCCGTTGGCCTCCAGCGCCAGGGCCGTGTTCAGCGCGGTCTGGCCGCCCATGGTCGGCAGCAGGGCGTCGGGCCGCTCCTTGGCGATGATCTTGGCGACCATCTCAGGCGTGATCGGCTCGATGTAGGTCGCGTCCGCCACGTCCGGATCGGTCATGATCGTGGCCGGGTTCGAATTGACCAGGATGATGCGGTAGCCCTCGGCGCGCAGGGCCTTGCAGGCCTGGACGCCGGAATAGTCGAACTCGCACGCCTGACCGATGACGATCGGGCCCGCGCCGATGATCAGAATCGAGGAAATGTCGGTCCGCTTGGGCATGCTCGTCTCGCGCACAAGGGCGGTCGCGCAGATCTGCGCGCCCGGCCCCGTTCAAACTGCTGGTTAAGGGGCCGGTTTAGAGACGGACTCGGGCTGGTGCAACCCGCTTTCCCACGGCCATCCCGGCAGAAGGGCGGAGCCCCGGACGGCCGGGACCCGGATCGACCCCGCGGGCCGTCCGGGATGACAACCAGGAGCGCCCCCAGCACAGCTGAGCCTCGCGACAGGCCCGACGAGGTAGTTCGATCCAGTTGACTCTATGTTATGTTTATTTTACATTATGTCGACACTATCGAACCTTTGAGGGGCGGCCATGCCGTATCGTGAGAAATCCAATCTGTTGGCGCTGGCGGCGATGCTCGTCGCCTATGTCCCCTATTTCGCGATCGTGGCGCTGACGCCGATCGACGCCGAGCCCATGCCCAACCTGCGTCTGCTCGGCCTGTTCGCGGCAGTCTCGATCCTGCGCATGGTCGTGCTGGGCGCCGGGTATCTCTGGTTCCGCGTGCGGACGCCGGAGGACGTGCGCGAGAAGGCCGATGAGCGCGACCGCGCCATCGATCGCCGATCGATCGCCGTGGCCTACTATGTGCTCATCATCGGCATGATCCTGGTGGGCGCCATCATGCCCTTCACCTTCGCCGGCTGGACCATCGTCAACGCCGCCCTGTTCGCTATCGTGCTGGCGGAAATCATCCGCTGCATCGTGGCCGCGGTGAGCTATCGGCGGGGCTGGAATGGCTGAAGGCGCGATCACCAACCAGATCCGCACCCTGCGCTTCATGGCCGGCGAGATGTCCCAGGCGGAGTTGGGCCAGAAGATCGGCGTCACCCGCCAGACCATCGCCGCGATCGAGGCGGGCAAATACTCGCCGACGCTCGAGGCGGCCTTCCGCATCGCGGAGGTGTTCAACAAGCCGCTGAACGAGGTGTTCCAGTGGGTGAAACCCTGAATGATCCTCCCCGGAGCGTAGCGAGGGGGAGGGGGACCGCCGGAGGCGGTGGAGGGGCGGCGCGAACACCAGCGGCCCCATCCTGAATTCAGGTCGCTCCGGCGCGACCGGCGCTGCCCCCTCCCCCCTGCTCCGCAGGGTCCCCCTCCCCGCAAGCGGGGAGGATTGGCGGAGCGATTGACCGCTCCTCCGCCTCGGCGTTACGACTCGCGTCAGACAAGAAAACAATGGGAGGTTTGCATGCGTGTTCTTCTGGGCGCCGTCGCGGCGCTGGCCCTGTCGGCAGCGGCCGCCTTCGCCGGCGAGGAGGTCATGACCTCGCGGTTCGGCAACACCACCATCACCAGCGACGCCAGCGGCGCCTCGACGAAGATCTACTACGAGGCCGACCACAGCTTCACCGGCGTCCAGGGCGACCAGGCCCTGGCCGGGACCTGGGCCCTCAAGGGCAGCCAGGTCTGCCTGACTTTCAGCAGCGCCCCGCCGCCGGGCTATCCCAATCCGATCTGCACCCCCGTGGCCGCGCACAATGTCGGCGACAGCTGGACCAGCGGCCCGTTCACGGTGCAGCTGGTCGAGGGGCATCAATAGAAGGGCGTAGGGCTTAGGGCTTGGTGAGTAGTCGAGGGAAGGGCGCGGCGCTGCCGGCGTGCGCAGGTCTGGCTACGCCCTAAGCCCTACGTACCTACGCCCTCGCCTTGTCCATCAGGCCGGCGAACCGGTCGAACAGGTAAAGGCTGTCGGTCGGGCCGGGCGAGGCCTCGGGGTGGTGCTGCACGCTGAACACCGGCTTGTCGGTGAGGGCGAGGCCCGCGTTGGTGCCGTCGAACAGCGACACATGGGTTTCGGTGACCGGGGCCGGCAGGCTGTCGCGGTCGACGGTGAAACCGTGGTTCATCGAGACGATCTCGACCTTGCCGGTCGTCAGGTCCTTCACCGGGTGGTTGGCCCCGTGGTGCCCCTGTTCCATCTTCACCGTCTTCGCGCCCAGCGCCAGGGCCAGCATCTGGTGGCCGAGGCAGATGCCGAACACCGGCGTGCCGCTCTCGACCAGCTTGCGGATCTCGGGCACGGCGTACAGGCCGGTCGCGGCCGGGTCGCCCGGGCCGTTCGACAGCAGCACGCCGTCCGGCTTGCGGGCCAGGATGTCCTCGGCGGAGGTGTCGGCCGGTACGACGGTCGCCCGGGCCCCGATCGAGCTCAGCGCCCGCAGGATGTTGCGCTTCACGCCGTAGTCGAGAACCACGACCTCGTACTTCGGCGCGTCGGG
>CANJYY010000298.1 GCA_947479185.1 Caulobacteraceae bacterium | reverse complement strand
GGCTGAGCTGGCAGCGCAACGAGGACTACTATTCCGAGGGCCAGCTGATCTGGCTCGACGTCGACACCCTGATCCGCGAGCGGACCGCCGGAAAGAAGTCGCTCGACGACTTCGCCAAGGCCTTCTTCGGCATCAACGACGGCTCCTGGACCCCGGTAACCTATTCCTTCGAGGACGTGGTCGCCGCGCTCAACGCCGTGACGCCCTACGACTGGGCGGGCTTCCTCAAGACCCGGCTGGAGGGCAACGGCCCGGCGCCGCTCGACGGCCTGGCGCGCGGCGGCTACCGGCTGGTCTGGAAGGACAAGCCCAGCGCCTACGGCAAGGCCTCGGAGACGGCGGCCAAGTCGACCGACCTGACCTATTCGGTCGGACTGTCGCTGAACGCCACCGGCGCCATCACGGCGGTGCAGTGGGACGGCCCGGCCTTCAAGGCCGGCCTGATCGTCGGAGCCCAGATCATCGCCGTGAACGGCGAGACCTGGAGCGGCGACCGGATCAAGCGGATCATCACCGCGGCGAAGGACGGGACCACGCCCATCGAGCTGATCGTCAAGACCGGCGAGCAGTACCGCGTGGTGCGCCTCGCCTGGACCGGCGGCCTGCGCTACCCGCAACTGGAGCGGATCGAGGGCGCCCCCGACCGGCTGGGCGACATCCTCACGCCCCGCAAAAAGTAGTGACAAACGAAAACGGGCCCGGAGGTTTCCCTCCGGGCCCGCGATCTTCGTAAGCGTCAGAGCTGACGCCGCACCATCTTACTTGATGGTGACGGACGCGCCGGCTTCGGTCAGCTTCTTGGCGACTTCGTCGGCCTGCTGCTTCGAGACGTTTTCGACGACGTTCTGCGGAGCGCCTTCGACCAGGTCCTTGGCTTCCTTCAGGCCGAGGTCCGGACGGACGCCGCGGACTTCCTTGATCACGTTGATCTTCTTGTCGCCACCGGCGGTCAGAACAACGGTGAACTCGGTTTGCTCTTCAGCAGCTTCGACCGGGGCGGCGGCAGCGCCGGCCGGGGCGGCGGCGGCGGCCGGAGCGGCGGCGGAGACGCCCCACTTTTCTTCCAGCAGCTTGGCCAGGTCAGCGGCTTCAAGCACGGTCAGGGAGGACAGGTCCTCAACGATCTTATCAAGCTTCGACATGTGTCAGTTTCCTTGGGGTTCAGGGATAGGCGGAGATGACCGGGATCAGGCTGCTTCCTTGGCGGCATAGGCGCCAAGAACGCGAGCGAGCTGGGACGCCGGAGCCTGGATAACGCCCGCCACCTTGGTGGCCGGAGCTTGCAGGACGCCGATAATCTTGGCTCGCAGCTGGTCGAGGGACGGCAGGGTGGCCAGCGCCTTGATGGCGTTCTGGTCGAGCACGTCCGTACCCATGAGGCCGCCGACGACAGTGAACTTGTCATTGTCCTTGGCGTACTGGGTCACGACCTTGGCGGCGGAAACAGGGTCCGGCGCATAGGCGATGGCGACAGGGCCGGTGAAGAGGGCGTCGCCCGCTTCGCCGACCGAACCGGCCAGGGCCTTCTGGGCCAGGGTGTTTTTCACCACCTTGATCTGCGCGCCCTCCTTGCGGAGGCGAAGGCGCAGGTCGGTCATTTCCGCAACGGTGAGACCCATATAATGGGTCACGACCACGGCGCCGGCATCGGCGAAGACGCCCTTGAGCGTCTCGATCGATTCCGCTTTTTGTGCGCGGTTCATTGCGGTCTCCTGGATCAACGACGCCCGGACCATCCGGACGCCGGTAAGCATGCAACCCACATGCGGGATCGCTCCCGAAGGCGGGTTACGGTAGGCCTGTCCCAAGGAAGTTCAGCCGAAGCGCTCCGCGCCCATGGGGCGGAGGCTGGTGGCGTCTCTATCCCCGCCTCCCTGCGCTGAAGGGGGGCTCCCCTTCGGTTACGACGATGGTGACCCCATCGCCGCGCAGTTCTCGGACAGGTCGCTCCCGGGCGAGCCCGGGTGCGGAAGTGGGCGCATATAGAGGAAGGCGGGGGGAAACTCAAGCCGGGAGCCAATCCAGCCGCCGGGCGTTTGCGTACACCCTTCGAACGTCCCGCCAGGAAGACCCCATGTCCAGAGCCCTGACCCGCCTCGCGATCGCCGTCGCCGCGACCCTCGCCGCCTGCTCGGGCGCGTCAGGCCAGGCCGTCGTGCCGCAGCCGGCCAAGCCCGTCGAACTCGGCCTCTATCTCGGCAAGTGGTACGAACTGGCCCGCTACGACATGGTCTTCGAACGCGGTTGTGAAGGCGTCACGGCGGAGTACGCCCTGAAGCCCGACGGCATGGTTCGCGTGCTCAACACCTGCCGCAAGGGCGCGCCGGGCGGCCCGGTGACCACCGCCGAAGGCAAGGCGAGGGTCGTGCCGGACAGCGCCGGCGCCAAGCTCAAGGTGTCGTTCTTCGGGCCGTTCTACGCCGACTACTGGGTGCTGGACCGGGCTGACGACTACAGCTGGGCCATCGTCGGCGAACCCACGCGCAAGTACCTCTGGATCCTCAGCCGAGACGCCACGCCCGGCGCCGAGGCGACAGCCGCCCTGGTCGCCCGCACGGCGGCGCTGGGCTATGACACCGGCCGGCTGCACATGACGCAGCAGCCCCCGGCGCCTTAAACCGCTGGAATCCGGACAGAATTTCGCCCTGCTGTGGAACTATCCACAGGTTGTCCCCATTTAGGGACCAGGATCGCGAAGCCGATCAGACTTCCGGACGCGGGCGTGCTGAACGCTGGCCCCGCCGCCGTTGAAAGCCTGCCCCATGAAGATGGCTCCCTCTCCGGGCTTCGCCGCCCCCTGGACCGGCGTCGACGTTCGCCGCCTGCGCGTCTTCGCGCCGCAACCCGTCCAGACCCCGCGCGGCCGTCACGCGCAGCTTCTGACCATCGCCGGCGCACGCCGCCTCCGCTGCATCGAACGCAATGGCCTCGGCCGCACGGAGGACGCCCTCTACTGGAAAGCCGTGGCGCCGAGCGCTGTGTTCAAGGCCGCCGAGCTGCGGGCGGGCGAGGACTTCCCGCGCCTCCCGGCCTGACCCCCAAACGCAGAACGGGCGGGCCCTTGCGAGCCCGCCCGTCCGTTGTCTTGCGACAGGTCTGACCCTTACGGGTTGACCGAAGCGGTATCGACCTTCACGCCCGGACCCATGGTCGAGGAGAGCGAGATCTTCTTGATGTAGGTGCCCTTGGCGCCCGACGGCTTGGCCTTGGACAGGGCGTCCACCAGAGCGCGGACGTTGATCAGCAGCGCTTCGTCGGTGAACGAGGCCTTGCCGATGCCGGCGTGGACGATGCCCGCCTTCTCGACGCGGAACTCGATGGCGCCGCCCTTGGCGTCCTTGACGGCCTGACCGACGTTCGGCGTGACCGTGCCGACGCGCGGGTTGGGCATCAGGCCGCGCGGGCCCAGCACCTTACCCAGACGACCGACGAGGGCCATCATGTCGGGGGTCGCGATGACGCGATCGAAGTCCATGAAGCCGCCCTGGATGCGCTCGACCAGGTCTTCGGCGCCGACGACATCAGCGCCGGCGGCCAGGGCTTCAGCAGCCTTGGCGTCCTTGGCGATGACGGCGACGCGAACGTCGCGGCCGGTGCCCGAGGGCAGGCCGACAACGCCACGGACCTGCTGGTCGGCGTGACGCGGGTCGACGCCCAGGTTGACCGAGATCTCGATCGACTCGTCGAACTTGGCCGTGGCGTTGGCCTTGACCAGTTTCACGGCGTCCTCGACCGAGAGGATCGCTTCACGATCGCCGGTCCAGGCTTGAATACGCTTTGCTTGCTTCGGCATGTGCTTAGGCCTCCACGATCTGCAGGCCCATCGAACGGGCAGAGCCCTCGATGATGCGGGCGGCGGCTTCGATGTCGTTGGCGTTCAGGTCCTTCATCTTGCCTTCGGCGATCTCGCGCAGCTGCGTGCGGGTGATCGTGCCGGCGCTGTCGCGGCCCGGCTTGGTCGAACCGGACTTGAGGCCCAGCGCTTCCTTGATGAAGTGGGTGGCGGGCGGGGTCTTGGTGATGAAGGTGAACGACTTGTCCTGGTAGACGGTGATGACCGTCGGCAGGGGGGTGCCCTTCACTTCCTTCTCGGTGCGCGCGT
>CANJYY010000297.1 GCA_947479185.1 Caulobacteraceae bacterium | reverse complement strand
CTGCAGCGCCGCCATAAGGCCGTCGCCGGTGGTCGAATAGTCCGACAGGATCACGTGGCCCGACTGTTCGCCGCCGAGGTTGAAGCCGCCCGAGCGCATGCGCTCCATGACATAGCGGTCGCCGACGGGGGTGCGCTCGAGCGTCAGGCCGCGCGAGGCCATGAACCGCTCCAGACCCAGGTTCGACATCACCGTGGCGACGATGCCGCCGCCGCTCAGCCGGTCCTCGGCCGCCCAGGCCCCGGCGACGATGGCCATGATCTGGTCGCCGTCGACCACCTGGCCGGTTTCGTCGCAGATCGCCACGCGGTCGGCGTCGCCGTCGACCGCGATGCCGACATCGGCGCGGAACTCGCGCACCGCATCGACCATCGTCGCCGGATGGGTCGAGCCGCAGTCGGCGTTGATGTTGCAGCCATTGGGATCGACGCCGACCTTGATGACTTCGGCGCCCAGTTCGTAGAGCACTTCCGGCGCGACCTTGTAGGCGGCGCCGTTGGCGCAATCGATGACCACCCGCAGGCCGTTGAGGTTCAGCTGGCGCGGGAAGCTGGCCTTGGCGATCTCGACATAGCGGGCCTGGGCGTCGTCGACGCGGCGCACGCGGCCGAGGTCGGCCGGCGCGACGAGGCCCTCCTGCAGGCCCTCGTCCATGTGCGCCTCGATCTCCAGCTCGCGCTTGTCCGACAGCTTGTAGCCGTCGGGGCCGAACAGCTTGATGCCGTTATCGGTGTAGGCGTTGTGCGAGGCGCTGATCATCACGCCGAGGTCCGCGCGCATCGAGCGGGTCATCATCGCCACGGCCGGGGTCGGCAGCGGGCCGAACAGGCGCACATCCATGCCCATGCTGGTGAAGCCGGCGACCAGCGCCGGCTCGATCATGTAGCCCGACAGGCGGGTGTCCTTGCCGATGACCACCAGATGGCGGCGGCCGTGGTTGCGGCGGAACAGCTTGCCGGCGGCGAGGCCGACGCGCAGCGCGACTTCGGCGGTCATCGGATGGCTGTTGGCCTGTCCGCGAATGCCGTCCGTGCCGAAATAGGTCCGCTTGCTCATGAAAGATCCTTCGCCGTGGCGACACGCAACAGTGTGCAACGCAGTTTTATGCCGTCTCAATCTAAGCCGATGATAAACGCCGACCCGGGGACGATCCGTTCCCGCCAATTCTAGCCCTTCTGACAGGGACCGAGAAACACGCATGTGCGGCATCATCGGCATCGTGGGCAAGACGCCCGTCACGGACCGCCTCATCGAGAGCCTCAAGCGGCTCGAGTATCGCGGCTATGACTCGGCCGGCGTCGCCGTCGAAACGGGCGGCCGCGTCGACCGGCGCCGGGCCCAGGGCAAGATCCGCGCGCTGGAGGCCGTGCTCGAGGACAGCCCGCTGACCGCCACCGTCGGCATCGGCCACACCCGCTGGGCCACGCACGGCGTACCGTCCGAGCGCAACGCCCACCCGCAGCGCGGCGGCCGGGTCAGCCTGGTGCACAACGGCATCATCGAGAACTTCGCCGAGCTGAAGGCCGACCTTCAGAAGGCCGGCCGGGTGTTCGAGAGCGAGACCGACACCGAGGTCATCGCCCAGCTGATCGATTCCTATCTCGACGCGGGCCAGGCCCCGCTGGCGGCGTTCAAGTCGGCGCTCGACCGGCTGACCGGGGCCTACGCCCTGGCCGTGCTGGTCGAGGGGCAGGACAACGTCATCATGGGCGCCCGCAAGGGCAGCCCGCTGGTCGTCGGCACGGGCGACGGCGAGATGTTCCTCGGCAGCGACGCCCTGGCCGTCGGGCCGTTCACCAACCGGGTCACCTATCTGGAAGAGGGCGACTTCGTCGCCATCGACCACGACCGGGCCGAGATCTTCGACCAGAGCGGCGTGCCTGTCGAACGGCCGATGAAGATCGTCTCCGCCGCCGCGGCCCTGGTCGAGAAGGGCAACTACCGGCACTTCATGGAGAAGGAGATCCATGACCAGCCGGAGGGCTGCCAGCGGACCATCGCCGCCTATGTCGACGCCGTCAGCGCCCGCACGGCCATGCCCGGCGAGATCGACTTCGCCGCGCTTGAGCGGATCCAGATCGTCGCCTGCGGCACCAGCTACATCGCCGGCATGGTCGGCAAGTATTTGATCGAGAAGCTGGCCGACCTGCCGGTCGACATCGAGATCGCCTCGGAATTCCGCTATCGCGAGCCGGCCCTGCGCTCCGGATCGCTGGCCATCGCCATGTCGCAGTCCGGCGAGACGGCCGACACCCTGGCCGCCCTGCGGCTGTGCCAGTCGAAGGGTCTGAAGACCGCCGCCGTGGTCAACGCCCAGGAATCGACCATGGCCCGCGAGGTCGATGTGGTCTGGCCGATCCACTGCGGGCCGGAGATCGGCGTCGCCTCGACCAAGGCCTTCACCGCCCAGGTCAGCGTGCTGACCGCCCTGGCCGTGGCCGCCGCCCGGGCGCGCGGCCGGATCGACGAAGCCGAAGAGCAGCGGCTGGTCCGGGTGCTGCTGGAAGCGCCGCGGCTGATCGCCGAGTCGATCGGCCTGGAGGACGCCGTCCGCGCCGTGGCCGTGGACATCGCCAAGGCCCGCGACGTGCTCTACCTCGGCCGCGGGACGATGTCGGCGCTGGCTCTGGAAGGGGCCCTCAAGCTGAAGGAAATCAGTTATATCCACGCGGAAGGTTATGCGGCGGGTGAACTGAAGCACGGCCCGATCGCGCTGGTCGACGAGCTGACCCCGATCATCATCCTGGCCCCGTTCGACAGCTACTTCGAGAAGTCGGCCAGCAACATGAGCGAGGTGATGGCGCGCGGCGGCCAGGTGGTGTTCATCACCGATCCGGAGGGCGCCAAGCACGCCCCGGCCGGCGCCAAGGTGGTCATGACAGCCCCGGCCAGCGATCCGCTGATCTCGGCCCTGGTGATGTCCGCCCCGATCCAGCTGCTGGCCTATCACGTGGCCGTCCTGAAGGGCGCCGACGTCGACCAGCCGCGTAACCTCGCCAAGTCGGTGACGGTGGAGTAGCGCCCACGGGGACATGTACCGAAGGTACGTGTCCCTCGCCGCCGAAAGCTGATGGGGACACGCACTGAAGTGCATGTCCCCGGCCCGCTCTGGATTTCGCTCTTCCGCTCGGATACTCCCGCACCCATGAGACCTGTCCGCAAAGCCGTCCTGCCCGTCGCTGGCCTGGGCACCCGCGTTCTCCCCGGCGCCAAGAACACGCCCAAGGAGATGCTCAACGTCGTCGATCGTCCGATCCTCAGCTACATCGTGGCCGAGGGCCGGGCTGCCGGGATCGAGCACTTCGTATTCGTCACCGGCCGCGGCAAGGAGGCGATCGAGGACTATTTCGATCACCACCCCGAGCTCGAATCCCAGCTGGAAGCCAAGGGCAAGCTGGAGATGCTCGAGGAGCTACGCGCCGAGCTGCCGCGTCCGGGCGAGATGAGCTTCGTGCGCCAGATGGCCCCGCTGGGCCTCGGCCACGCCGTCTGGTGCGCCCGCGACGTGATCGGCGACGAGCCGTTCGCGGTCATGCTGCCGGACATGCTGATGGACGCGAAGGTCCCGGCCCTGAAGCAGGTTGTCGACGCCTACAACACCGTCGGCGGCAACATCATCGCCGTCGAGCCCTGCCCGCCCGGCGAGGCCCACAAGTACGGCATCGTCGCGCTGGACGGCCACGAAGGCCGGCTGAACCGCATGACCGGCATGGTCGAGAAGCCCGCGCCAGGCACCGAGCCCTCGAACCTGTTCATCTCCGGCCGCTACATCCTGCAGCCGGAAATCTTCAAGCTGCTGGCCGCCCAGCAGAAGGGCGCCGGCGGCGAGATCCAGCTGACCGATGCCATGGCCCGGTTGATGGCCGTGGAGAGCTTCCACGCGCTGGAATACGACGGCGTGACCTATGACTGCGGCGACAAGATCGGCCTGCTGCGCGCCAACGTGGCCTTCGCCCTGAAGCGTCCGGACCTGCAGGACGCCGCACGCGCGGCGATCACGGCGCTGCTGTGATGCTTGTTCCTTCTCCCGTGGGGAGAAGGAGGGGCCCGCCCGGCGGCGCCCTTGCGACGCAGGGTGGGAGGTTGAGGGGGTACGGTTTGG
>CANJYY010000296.1 GCA_947479185.1 Caulobacteraceae bacterium | reverse complement strand
CCCGCCGCCGCCGGCCTGCTGACCGGCTCGCTGGTGGTCGAGAAGATCTTCAACCTGCCGGGCCTTGGCAAGTTCTTCGTCAACAGCGCCCTGCAGCGCGACTACACGGTCGTGATGGGCATGGTCATCGTCTACGCCCTGCTGATCCTGGTGCTGAACCTGATCGCCGACGTGGTCTACGCGGCCCTCGATCCGCGGGTGAGGCTGTCATGAGCGTGCTGGACATGATCCCCGGATCCCCGGATCGCGCGGCGCTGCTGCAGAACGCGGTCAAGGGCCGCTCGCTGTGGGACGACGCCACCCGCCGCCTGCTGCGCAACCGGGCGGCGGTCGCCGGCATGGTCGTGCTGGCGCTGATGGTCCTGCTGGCGGCCGTCGGCCCGTTCCTGGTGTCGTTTCCCTATGACAAGGTGACCAAGACCGACATCTGGCTGGGCCCGCTGCGCAGCGGCCACCTGCTGGGCACCGATTCGCTAGGCCGCGACCTGCTGGCGCGGCTGCTGGCCGGGCTGGGGGTCTCCATGGCCATCGGCGTGGTGGCGACCAGCGTCTCGCTGGTCATCGGCGTGGTCTGGGGCGCGACGGCCGGCTACCTCGGCGGGCGTATCGACGAGATCATGATGCGCATCGTCGACACCCTCTACTCCCTGCCGTTCATCTTCTTCGTCATCCTGCTGATGGTGACGTTCGGCCGGAACATCTTCCTCATCTTCCTGGCCATCGGCGCGGTCGAGTGGCTGACCATGAGCCGCATCGTGCGCGGCCAGACCCTGTCGCTGAAGAGCAGGGAATTCATCGAGGCGGCGAGGGCGGCCGGCCTGTCGTCCAGCCAGATCATCTTCCGCCACATCGTGCCCAACCTGCTGGGCCCGGTGGTGGTCTATGTGACGCTGACCATCCCGGCGGTGATCATCGCCGAGAGCTTCCTGTCGTTCCTGGGGCTGGGCGTCCAGCCACCGATGGCCTCGCTCGGCACCCTGATCGCCACCGGCGCGCAGGACATGGAGATGGCCCCCTGGCTGCTGGTCTTCCCCTCGGCGACGATGATCGTGACGCTGATGGCCTTCAACTTCATCGGCGACGGCCTGCGCGACGCCCTCGATCCGAAGGACCGGTAATGTCCCGGCCGGCCGGCATCAGCGCGCTAGTTGTCGCGGCGGACCCGCATCTGCATCTGGCCGTCGACCTTCATGAAATAGCTGCCCAGGGCGGCGGTGCGGATCTCGACGGTCGAGCCGTGGTGCGGGTCCTTGAAGATCCGCTTGGTGTCGATCTGGCGCCAGACGGCCCCGTCGGTCAGCTTGATCACCCACTTGCCGGAGGCGTCCATGCGCGCCGAGTCGACCGTGGCGGTGATCCGGTCCAGCTCCTCGGGCGGCGCGTCCCGCGTCATGAAGGCCGGCATCTGGAAGTTGAAGCCGAACGCGGCGCGGCGGGCTTCCCGCACCTGCGCCCGGTCGACCACCACCACCTCGCCGGCCTTTTCGGCCGCGTCCAGCGCGGCGGTCGCCGCGTCGTAGCAGGCCAGCCGTTCGGTGGGCTCGGCCACCTTGCGGCAGTCGATCACGCCCTGCAGCTGGGCCGCGCGGCTCGTCGGGCCGTCCGCCGCCAGGCCGACGCCGGCGAAGGTCAGGGCCGCCGCGCCGGCGACCAGGGCGATGCGGGTATTCCGGCGTAGGATGAGCGAAGACATGGGCGACTCCCGAAAAATTCTCCGCGCCATTGAACGGCCGGGCCGCGCGATCCGCAATCTCTTCCTTGCGGGCCTGGTCGCCGCCGGCCTCGCCGCCTGCGGCCAGTCGGCCCCGTCGCGCCCGGTCTGCCCCCCGGGCAAGGTCTGTCTGCAATACGGCAACGTGTCCGAGCCCCAGACCCTGGACCCGCAGCTGTCGACCGGCACCTGGGAGGATCGCATCCAGAGCGACATGCTGGTCGGCCTGACCCAGTCGGACCCGGCCGGCAAGCCGATCCCCGGCATGGCCACCCACTGGGAGGTCAGTCCCGACGGCCTGGTCTGGACCTTCCACCTGCGCGACGCGAAGTGGTCGGACGGGGTTCCGGTCACGGCCGACGACTTCATCTTCTCCTTCCGCCGGCTGCTCGATCCGAAGACGGCGTCGGAATACGCCTCGGTCTTCTTCCTCGTGAAGGGCGCCCAGGCGGTCAACGAGGGCAAGGCCCCGCCGGAGTCGCTCGGCGTGTCGGCCCCGGACGCCCGTACGGTGCGCATCGAGCTGACCCATCCCGCGCCCTATCTGGTCGAGCTGGCCAAGCACCACACCATGTACCCGGTGCCGAAACACGTCGTGCAGCGCTGGGGCGCGGACTGGATCAAGCCGGAGCATTTCGTCGGCAACGGACCCTACCTGCTCAGGGAGTTCCGGCTGGGCAACTACGTCCGCTCGGTCAAGAACCCGCTGTTCTGGGACGCCGACAAGGTCTGCGTCGACGAGGTCTACTACTACCCGACCAGCGACGCGATCTCGGCCGAGCGCCGCGTGGCCCGCGGCGAGCTGGACCTGAACACCGACATCCAGTCCAACCGCATCGCCTACCTGCGCACGAAGATGCCGGACCAGGTGCGGACCCACACCTGGCTGGGCGTGGTCTACCTGGCCTTCAACAACAACCCGAAGAGCGGCTTTCCGCCGTTCCGCGACAAGCGGGTCCGCCAGGCCCTGGCCATGGCCATCGACAGCGACTTCATCGCCCGGGATCTGCTGCGGGGCGGGCAGGTGGCGGCCCATACCTTCACGCCGCCGGGCGTGGCCAACTACGGGGCCGGCGCGCAGCCGCCGCACTGGGCGGCCTGGCCGCTGGCGAAGCGTCAGGCCGAGGCCCGCCGCCTGCTGGCCGAGGCCGGCTATGGCCCGGGGCGGCCCCTGAAGTTCGAGATCAAGCACCGCAACACGCCCGACCCGATGCAGTTCATGCCGGCCGTCCAGGCGGACTGGAAGGAGATCGGCGTCGAGGCGACCCTCGCCCAGGAAGAGGCCCAGGTCGCCTATGCCGACTATCGCGCCCGCGCCTTCCAGGTGGCCGACGCCTCATGGATCGCCGACTACAACGACCCGACCAGCTTCCTCGATCTGCAGCGCTCGTTCTATGGGCCGCAGAACTACGGCGACTACAACAACCCGGAATACGATCGCCTGATGGCCCTGGCCGACAACGAGCCTGACGTGGTCAAACGCGCCGCCTACATGGCGAAGGCCGAGCACCTGATGCTCGAGGACGCGCCGATCGCGCCGGTCTATTTCCTGGTCAACAAGGCGCTCGTCCGGCCGGAAGTCACTGGCTGGGTCGACAACCTGCTGGATCATCACCGGACCCGCTGGCTGTGCATGAAGCCGAAATGACCGGGCGCCGATTCGCCCCACAAGCGACACGGCGAGGTCGTTTTCCCGCGCCTGTCCGCTCCGTTCAGGATTCTGGCCCTCAGATCGGGCGCCAACCCGGCGTTCTGTTGCCAAAGTGCGACATTCCGGCGCCCTCGATGTGACCGTATTGTAATGATCGTTGACCCTCGAATGTGCCGGGAGCAAGGATCGGCCCAACCGGATGTTTAAGGTGTCCGGAATCCTATTCGTCCAGACTTTTAGAGGGGGCGCGACCACCGGGAACCCCGGACCGCGCTGAACCGGAGGGAATAAGTTGAGGCTTCAATCCACGCGCGGTCGCCTGCTGGCGTCCACCATCATCTGCGGTGCGGCTCTCGCCGTCGCCGCCCCTGCCTTCGCGCAGGAGACCACTGTTGACGCCGTCGTCGTCACCGGTTCGCGCATTCCGCAACCGAACCTGGTCGGCACCAGCCCGGTGACCCAGGTGACGTCGGAAGACATCAGCACCGCGGGCGTGACCAAGGTCGAAGACCTGATCAACTCGCTGCCGCAAGCCTTCGCGGCCCAGAACTCCTCGGTGTCGAACGGCGCGTCCGGTACGGCCACCGTCGACCTGCGTGGCCTGGGTTCGGTCCGCACCCTGGTGCTGATCGACGGCCGTCGCCTGCCCTACGGCTCGCCGAACGATGCCGCCGCCGACCTGAACCAGATCCCGGGCGGCATGGTCGAGCGCGTTGAAGTCCTGACCGGCGGCGCCTCGGCCGT
>CANJYY010000295.1 GCA_947479185.1 Caulobacteraceae bacterium | reverse complement strand
CCGACGAAGCCCATCTTGGTGCCCGCGACATGCTTCTGCGGGGCCTTGATGAACTGGTCGAGCTCGTCCCAGGTCCAGACCGGGTGGCTGGCGGCGAATTCGGTCATGCCCGGCGAATAGGCGAAGCCGGCATGGCCCGCGACCTTGCGGCCGAGAACGCCATAGAGATTCGGACCGGTGCCGTTGGCGCCGCCCGCGTCGAAGCTGTGGCAGGAGCCGCACTTGGCCGAAACGGCCTTGCCGACTTCGGCGTTGGTCACCGGAATGACCGTGCCCCAGTCGGGCGCCACTTCAGCCGCCGGGCCCTCGCCAGCCACTTCCGCGACCGTTACGGCGTAACCGGCCTTTTCAGGCGGTTCCTTGTCGAACACGATCGTGGTCAGCTCGCGCAGGCCGAAAATGACGAGTCCGGTCGCCAGCAATCCGCCGGCGATCTTGTTGAACGTCAGATCGCTCATGTTCGCCTGTCTCAGTCCTCTAGACGGCCCGGCGCTCGGGCCAGAACCGGCGCCGGGAGAATCCCCCAACGCGCCCCTTGTTGCGCCGCGCTCTCTTACACGCTACCGCCCCTCGCGCAAGCCGGGGTCCCGCTCCGGTTGGCCCGAATTGATCCAGGTCGCGAGCCATGAACCCGATCACCATCATTCCCGCCCGCATGGCGGCGACCCGACTGCCGAACAAGCCGCTGGCCGACATCGGCGGGCTGCCGATGATCGTCCGGGTCCTGAGGCAGGCCGAACAGGCCGGTATCGGCCCCGTTGTCGTCGCCGCGGGCGACCAGGCGATCGTCGACGCCGTGGTCGCGGCCGGCGGCCGGGCCGTCCTGACCGATCCCGACCTGCCCTCGGGCTCGGATCGGATCCTCGCCGCCCTGGCCAGCATCGATCCCGACGGACACCATGACGCGGTGATCAACCTGCAGGGCGACATGCCGTTCGTGCCGGCCGCGATCATCGCCGCATGCGCCGACCTGCTGGCGCGCGAGCCGGACTGCGACGTGGCCACGGTGGTGGCGACCGAGGCCTCCGCCGCCGACAGGTCCAACCCCGACGTGGTCAAGGCCGTACTGGCCATGGCGCCCGACGGCGCCAGCGGCCGGGCGCTCTACTTCACCCGCTCGACCCTCTATGGCGACGCGCCCGTCTGGCGGCACATCGGCATCTACGGCTATCGCCGCGCGGCGCTGGAGCGATTTAACACCGCTCCGCCCTCGCCCCTCGAACGGCGCGAGAAGCTGGAGCAGCTGCGGGGCCTGGAAATGGGCCTCTCGTACTGGGCCGCCGTCGCGGACGAGGCCCCGATCTCCGTCGACAACCCGGCCGACCTCGAGGCGGCGCGGGCCCACGCGAAAGCCAACCCATGAGTCCCCTTCCCAAGATCGCCTTCCAGGGCGAACCCGGCGCCAACAGCCATGAGGCCTGCCGGACCTATTTCCCCGGCCACCAGGCCGCCCCCTATCCGACGTTCGAGGAAGCCTTCGACGCGGTGAAGTCCGGCGCCTGCGAGCTTGGCATGATCCCGGTCGAAAACTCGATCGCCGGCCGCGTCGCCGACGTGCACCACCTGCTGCCCAGCTCGGGCCTGAAGATCATCGGCGAGCGGTTCAAGCCGATCCGCTTCCAGCTGATGGTCAACAAGGGCGTGAAGCTGGAGCAGGTGAAGACCGTCTCCAGCATGGCCATCGCCCTGCACCAGTGCCGCAACTCGCTCAAAAAACTGGGCGTGAAGACCGAGGCCGTCGGCGACACCGCCGGCGCGGCTCGCGCCCTGGCGCAGCATCCCGACCCGACGCACGGGGCCATCGCCCCGGCGCTGGCGGCGGAGATCTACGGCCTCGACATCCTGCTGCGGGATATCGAGGACGAGCGGCACAACACCACCCGCTTCCTCGTCATGACGGCCGACAAGGCCCCGCCGCCGCCGCCGTTCACCAGCCGCTGCATCACCAGCTTCTGCTTCAAGGTGAAGAACATCCCGGCCGCCCTCTACAAGGCGCTGGGCGGGTTCGCGACCAACGGCGTCAACATGACCAAGCTGGAAAGCTACATGGAGGGCGGCGCCTTCACGGCGACCTTCTTCTACGCCGAGGTCGACGGCCGGCCGGAGGATAGGGGCCTGGCCCTGGCGCTCGAGGAGCTGGGCTACTTCTCCGAGACGATCGAGATCCTCGGGGTGTTTCCGGCCGATCCGTTCCGGGACCGGGTCTAGGAAGCAGGGACCAGGGGCCAGGGCTTAGGGGTCAGTCGCACGGTGGCGCGGCGATCGCAGCGCTTCCAGTCCCTAACCCCCGGCCCCTAATCCCTCTTGCTACGCCCCACGCCCTAAGCCCTACTCCCTTCGTCAACATCGCTGGGGAGGCGAACATGATCCAGGGCAAGCCCCTTCTCGAGTCCGTGCTGGCGCCGGTTCTGGCGCTGATCGTCTGGTCGCTGGTGATGTGGCTGTGGATGTACATCACGCGCATCCCGGCGATGAGCAAGGCCGGCATCAAGCCGCAGGACGCGCGGTTTCCGGGCTCGCTCAGCAAGCTGCCGGACGGCGTCCGCGCCGCGGCGGACAACTACAATCACCTGATGGAACAGCCGACGATCTTCTACGCGCTGGCGTTCCTGACCTATCTGCTGGGGCTGCAGAGCCCGCTGACGGCCGGTCTGGCCTGGCTCTACGTCGGGCTGCGGGTGGTCCACAGCCTGGTGCAGGTGACGGTCAACATCGTGCCCGTGCGGTTCCTGGTGTTTTCCCTGTCGACCATCGTGCTGGCGACCTGGACGATCGGCGTCGTGCTGGACGTGGCGAAGGGGTGACTCGGCAATCCTCTCCGCGAAGCGGGGAGGGGGACCAGCCGAAGGCTGGTGGAGGGGCGGCGCAGGCGTCGCCGGAAAGGTCGGAAATCAGGATGGGGCCGCCCGCGTTCGCGCCGCCCCTCCACCACGCTCCGCGTGGTCCCCCTCCCCTCTGACGAGGGGAGGACTGAATTCTATTCCCCCTCCGCCCAGCTTTTCACCAGCTGGTGGGCGATGGCCAGGGCGGGCGGGGCGAAGCAGCCGTCGAAGCCGCCGTTGATCAGCTGGCGGGCCTCGTCGCGGGTGAACCAGCGGACGGCTTCCAGCTCGGTCTGGTCGGGCCGGGCGTCGTTGCTGTCGACCTCGGCGATCAGGCCGATCATCAGCGAGTTCGGATAGGGCCAGGGCTGGGTCGAGTGGTAGCTCACCTTCGTCGCCGTCAGCGCCGCCTCTTCGAACAGTTCGCGGGCGCAGGCTTCTTCCATCGTCTCGCCGGGCTCGAGGAAGCCGGCGAGGGCCGAGTACATGCCCTTGGGCCAGATCGCCTGGCGGCCGAGCAGGCATTTGCCCTCGAAGGTCGCCAGCATGATCACCACCGGGTCGGTGCGCGGGAAGTGCTCGGCCTTGCAGCTGACGCAGATGCGCTTCCAGCCGGCCTCGGCGACCTCGCTGCGCTCGCCGCAGGCGGCGCAGTGGCGGTGCTTGCGGCGCCATTCGAACATGCCCTTGGCGGTGGCCGTGATGGCCGCCTCGGCGGGCGGCAGGACCGTGGCGACGGCGCGCAGGTCCTTGAACTCGCCGACGCCCTCCAGCGGCCCGTCGCAGGGATCGAGGCCGCCTTCCATGTCGACGGCGAACACCGCGGTGTCCTTCCACAGGCCGAGGAACAGCAGCCGCTCCCAGACGCCGCCGGCCAGCTCCAGGCCCATCTTCGCCGGCACATAGGCCAGCTGGACGCCGCCGTCCTTGCTCTTCTCGGTCAGGGGCTGGCCGTTCCACAGGGGGATGGCGAGGGAGGCGGGATCGGCCAGCAGGCCGTCGAGCCAGTCCTGGTCGCCGCGTCGCTCGCTGACGCGGTTCAGGGGGTTGCCGGAAAAGACGTTGGAGATCGCTGAAAGGGCCATGGGCTGCTTCGTGGCCCAAAGAGGCGATGGCGGCAACTCCGAACATCCTCCCCCGCCTTGGCGGGGGGGGATTCGCGGATCGCAAGGTTGCGCTCGCCCCTCCGATCCACGATATAGGCCTTGGAGATCGGCGACGGGCGGACGCCTCGCCAACCTGGTCAGGGCCGGAAGGCAGCAGCCACAACGAGATTTGCTCCGGGTCGTTGTCCGGTCTCCACCCTTTCCCTCTT
>CANJYY010000294.1 GCA_947479185.1 Caulobacteraceae bacterium | reverse complement strand
GTCCCCCGGATGTGGAGCCGAAATAGGGGCCCGGGCCGCCGGTGACCAGCCCCCGTCCTCTTTCAGGATGAACCAGTCCGGCGCCACCGCGTTCCGCAACCAACGAAATCGTGGCGGGATGACCTCAAGCGAGGTCGTCCGGGGGAATTCCTATGGTCGAGATCACCACGCTGTCGGAGCTGACCATCGACGGCAAGCTGTCGCTGGGCAGATCCGCGTCCAGCAAGGACCTGTTTCTCTATTCCACCGACGAGCTGAAGGCCTGGTTCCACACCCAGCGGGCGGCCAACGACGCCATCATGGTCGGGGCCAACACCGTGCGGGTCGATGATCCCGAGCTGACCGTGCGCCATGTGCAGGGCCGCAATCCGCTGCGGGTGATCCCCTCCTCCGACGGCCGGTTGCCGCCGGACTGCACCCTGATGAACGACGGCGTGCCGACGCTGGTGGCGGTGTCCGAACGGGCGACGCCAGAGGCCCTCGCCATCCTGGAGTCCCGCGATCACATCGAGGTGGTGGTCTGCGGCCGCGACCAGGTCGACCTTCAGGCTCTGATGGCGCTGCTGGACGCGCGCGGCATCCGCACGATGATCGCCGAGGGCGGCAGCGAGCTGCTGTCGAGCCTGTTCAAGGCTGACCTGGTCTCAAGGATCATCATCAAGCACATCCCGGTCATCGCCGGCGCGCCCGACGCCCCGACCTATTTGAACGGGACCAGCATGAGCCTGTCGCGCTGGCGACTGGAGGACTGGTTTATCAAGGGCGGCATCGGCGTGTCGGTCTACCGGCCTCTGGACGCCTGAGATGCTGACGGCGGGGGCGCTAAACGACCTGGGCGCGCGGCTGGCGAGCGCAGCGGGACCCAACCCGCCGCCGGCCTGGGACGGCGGGTTCGATCCGCTGCCGGACGACGCGGACGCGGGCCTGATCCTGCATGTGAAACACCTGGCCCTGCTGCGCTGTTACCAGGCGCGCTATGTCCTGCTGCCCGACGCCGCGCCCGGCGGCTCGGTGCTGGACCATCTGGCGGCGCACTACGGCGAGGACCGGCTGCGGGCGTTGAGCAACGTGCGCGGCGCGCTGGAGAACGAACTGATCGTCCCGCTTCAGGCGGAAGCCGCGACCGGCGACGTCACGGCCTATGTCGAGCGGCTGCTGCCCGAGCTGCGGTCGGTCGGATCGGACCCCTTCCTCGACGCGCTCGCAGGGCTCACCCACCGCGAAGACCACTACCGGAACTTCCTTGTGCAATCGTCGGCCGACCTGCTGGCGGAAGCCTCGGCCTCGGCGCTGGGCGTGATCGGCGAGTTCGGCGCGCCGCAGTCGGCGCTGTTCCGCATCCTGATCGACGAGTTTGGCTATGGCGCGCACGGCCACAAGCACAGCGTACTTTACCAGGCGACGATGCGGTCCTTCGGGCTGGACGACCGCTACAACGGCTACTGGCGGCTGTTCGACACTCACACCCTGGTGCTGCACAACGCCATCCACTGGCTGTTCCAGAACCCGCGCAACATCTTCCGGCAGGTGGGCTTCCTGCTGTTCGCCGAGACCGCCTACCAGCGCTCGACGTTGTTCCACGCGCGTTACCTCGGCCGGTTTCATCCGCAGGCGGACGCCCGCTATTTCGCCGAGCACGCGCACATCGACCTGCACCACACGCAGATGGTCGTCGACGAGGTGATCGCGCCGTTTGTAGAGCGGTTCGGGCCGGAGGTCGGCGGCGAGATCATCGCGGGGGCCGAGCTGACGCGGGCGGTGTTCGCGCGCAACGGGGCCGGCCAGCTGGCGCTGCTGGCGGCGTTCGAGGCCGCGCCGTCGGCGATCTACGGCCTGCGGCCGCACGGCGGCCGGCTGGTCACGCCGGCGACGCCGGTCGCCCCGGCCGCCCGGGTCCAGGTCGGGGCGATCGGCGCGGTGTCGGCCGCCGACTTTCACCGCTTCCCCGCCGGGGCGACCGGCCGCCTGACGGAAGCGGCCTGATGGCCCGCTCGGTGTGGATCGGCAGCGACCTGCCGCCCATCCGGCGCGACGGCGAGGACTACTTCGTATTGAGCGTCGACGAGCAGCTCTGGCTGGTGCGCAACGCCTGTCCGCATCGCGGGGGGCCGTTGAAGTTCGGCCACGTCGACGATCAGGGCCGCGTGGTCTGCCCCATGCATCACAACGCCTTCACCGTCGAAAGCTTGCTCGCCCGGCCGTCTACGGTGAAGCTGCTCGAAAGCCCCGCTGGAGACGCCGATGGCGACGCATAGCTTCCCCGCCACCCTGATCTTCGAGGACGGCGCGCTGAAGTGGGCCAACCTGGTCACGCTCAGCCGGGCGCTGCTGATCGCGCCGATCATCGCCCTGCTGCTGGCGGGCCTGCAGACCCCGGCGCTGGCGCTCTATGTGCTGGCCGCGCTGACCGACGCGTTCGACGGCTGGATCGCCCGCGGCACGGGCCGCGCCTCGCGGTATGGCGCGCAGCTCGACGCGGCGGTCGACAACATCTTCTCGATCGGCATCCTCGTGTTCCTCGTGCTGGCCTGGCCGGACCTGATGCGCCGACAGGCCGTGGCGGCGGCGATCCTCTTCGGCGGCCCCCTGCTCTATCTGGTCGTGTCGTGGGTGATGCGCCGCAAGCTGATGATGTTCCACTTCTGGTCGGCCAAGGTGGGGGCCTTCCTGCTGTTCTGCCTCTGGCCGCTGATCGCCTTTTCCGGCGCGGAAAGCCTGGTCACCATCGTCGCCGTGGTGGTCGGCTTCAGCCGGATCGAGCAGGTCATCTTCATGCTGCGCGGGGGCGAGGACCTGAACGCGCCGCACGGCTTCGGCCCCGTGGCGCCGCCCCAGTCCGCCTGACGCGCGAACCCGCTTCCTTTGCGGGCCCCGCGCCGCTAGGTTGCCGGCTCCATCGGGAAAGGGGCCGCATCGTCCGGACCGGACAGACGCGGTGAACAGCATGACGACCTCGCGGCGCGCGCTGATCATGGCTCTGCCCATGGCTGTCGCGACTCTCATGTCCGCCCGGCCAGCCTTCGCGGCGGGTCCGCAGGTGCTGTCGCCGATGGACGAGCGCGCCTATCGCGAGGCCTTCGCGGCCACCCAGCGCGGCGACTTCGAGGATGCCGAGGCGGCCATGGCCCGGGTCAAGGACCAGACGCTCGCCGGCCATCTCGCCTTCCAGAAGCTGATGCATCCGACGGCCTGGTCGGCGACCTTCGAGGATCTGACCGGCTGGCTGAAGCGCTATGGCGACCTGCCCGGCGCCGAGCGGGTCTACGCCCTGGCGGTGAAGCGCAAGCCGTCGGGAAGGGCCGACCCGAAGCCGCCGTCGTTCATGGAGGTCACCCGCCTGTGGGGCCGGGTCGAGAGCGCGTCCGGCCTGGCCGGCGGCCCCGCCAGCCCCGACCGAGGCCGCGCCGCCCGCGAGGCCTACTACTCCGGCGACGCCGCCCGGGCGCTGACGCTGGCCCCCGCCGCCGGCGAACGATGGATCGCCGGTCTCGCGGCCTGGCGCCTGCAGCGCTACGAAGAGTCCCGCAACTGGTTCCGCACCGTGGCGCTGGACGAGGACCAGGACGACTGGCTGCGCACCGGTGGGGCCTTCTGGGCCTCGCGGTCCGCCGCGAAGCTGGGCGACGCCGACCAGTCGGTCGCCTTCCTGCGGATGGCGGCGAAAACCCCGCACACCTTCTACGGCATGGTCGCGACGCGCAGCCTCGAGCTCAGCGGCCAGCGCGCCGACGCGGGCATCCCCGATCGACGGGCGATGGCGCAGGCGGTGGGCCAGTTCGGCCTGACCCGCGCCGCGACCGAGCCGACGCCGGCCGCCGGCCCCGCGCCGCTGTCGAGCTTCGTCAAGAGCAATCCACGCGCGAAACGCGCCGCCGCCCTGATGCAGGTCGGCCGGGCTACCGACGCCGGACTGGAACTTCGCGCCGGCCTGACCCTGGCGACGACGCCGGGCGAGCGCCAGCAGTGGCAGGCGCTGATCCTGGCGCTCAACGCCCCGATCACCACGGCGGCCGATTCCACGCCGATGCTGCCGCTCCGCCGCCCGCCCGTGCGCCGCAGGGGCCCGGAGGACTATCCCGCGCCCGAACTGTGGCCCGAGGGCGGCTTCACGCTCGACAAGGCGATGGTCTACGCCCT
>CANJYY010000293.1 GCA_947479185.1 Caulobacteraceae bacterium | reverse complement strand
GACCGGCGTGCCGAGGTCGACCGTCAGCTTGCGACCCTTCGGATCGAGCGGCACGTACATCAGCCCCAGCGCGCGGCGCGGCTTGGGCGTGACGGACGGATCGCGCGGCTGGATCACGCTGACCAGCACATAGGCCCCGCCGCCCCATGAGGCGTCGGTCTTCAGCGTCACCGACCCGCCGTTGGGGCCGACCGAGAAGGTCTTGAAGTCGATCACCCGGTCGGTGGCCACGGCCACTTGGGCCTCGCCGGCATAGGGAGCCTTGATCGTCAGGGTGACGGAATCGCCCTGGGCGTGGACGCCCGGTCCGGCGCTGATGCGCACGAAGTCCGGCGCCTCGGCGTCCTTGGCCGGCGCGCCCCAGCCGGCGGCGAAGCGGATGACGCTCTTCGCGCCGCCCGGCCCCTCGACGACCATGCGGTAGTCGCCCCAGCCGAGGCGCCGCGTGATGCGCGCGACCCCGCCGGCGCCGATGCTCAGCGCGCCCTTCTGGACCACCACGTCGCGGCTGGTCCGCCGCCACTGCCAGCGGCCGTCCTGCTGGAACCAGTCGTAGTCCCAGTTCTCCGCTATGAGTGTGTATGAAGCCCCCGGCGCGGCGATGCGCTCGCCCTTCGCATTGACGGCGATGACGTTGAGCGCCACCGGCGCGGCGTTTCCGTTCGTCGCGTCGGTCTGTTCGACCTTCACGCCCAGATAGACCGGCTTGGTGCGGACCTTGAGGAACAGGCTCTCGCGCACGGGCCGCCCGCCCGGCTCGAACACCGAGGCGGTGACCGTGGCCTTCAGCGGCGCGGTGGTTTCGCCGACCTCGCCCGTGCCCAGCGACAGGGTCGCCTTGCCGTCACCATCGGTGACCGAGGCGCCGAGCTCGAGGAACTTCTCGTTGAACGCGGTCTGCTGATCGCCCCACTCGAAGCCGGGGAAGGCCGGGAAGGGGTTCGGGTCGGCCATGATCCGGGCTTCGCCCTGGGTCTGCAGGCCGGCCCCGGCCGCGCCGTAGAGGAAGCGGGCCAGAACGGACACCTGCCGCGTTTCGCCGGCGCCGACCGGGACGGACTCCTGGCCGTCGGTGCTGACCGCCAGCCGTTGCGGCGCGAAGTCCTCGACCGAGAAGCTCATCTCGCCGGCGGCGGCCTTGATGCCCTCGATTTCCAGCGTCGCCTTCCAGCGGCCGCGCGGCGCGCTTTTGGGCAGGGCGATATCGGTCGTCACCGCGCCCGTCGGGGCCCGGTCGAACGCCACGCGTTTGAACTCGACGCCCGAGGGGCGCCGGATGACCAGCACGGCCTTGCGGTCCTTGACCGCGCGCGACTGCAGGTCGCGGATCAGGGCCGACAGATGCACCGTCTCGCCGGGGCGATAGATGCCGCGATCAGCATAGAGGAAGCCGTCGATCTCGTTGTCGGCCACCCGGCCGCCGGTCTCGTCATCGGCGCCGGGCGTTGTGCGCCCGCCCATGCCCTGCTTCGACAGATCCACCGGCGAGCGGTCGAGGTCGAGCACGGCCAGATCGCCCTGCGGGCCGTAGGCCATGACCATCTTCGGATGCATCGCGCCGTCGCCCTCGAGCAGCGGCCGCAGGAAGCGGACGCGGCCGGCGCTGTCGGCGCGCGCCTCGCCCAGGGTCTCGCCATTCTTGGCCACCAGGGCCACGCGCGTGCCCGGCATGACCCGGGCGGACTTCAGCGAGCGCACGACCACGTCGAGCGATTCCGAGCCGTCGTAGGCGACCATCGCCATGTCGGTGAAGATGATCCAGCGGCGGGCCTGGGCGGGCTGGGTGCCTTCGCCCTCCTCGTCCTGGTCGTCCTTCGGCGCGCCGCCGGAGGAAGCGTCGCGCGCCTTGATGACATAGCCGCCGGCCTGCATGTCCTTGAGCACCGCGCCGAGCGGGAAGACAGTGGTGACCCGTTCGCCCTGGCCGCCGCGCACGGCGACCTGGCCCTTCCAGACCATTTTGCCCTCGTCGTTGGGGCTGTCGTCGCCGTAGTCGCCCGGCCAGTCGCCCTCGCCCGTCGGATCCGGCGCGCTGATCGAGGTTCGCACCAGATTGCGGTCGGCGACGCGCCAGACCTCGATGTTCAGCCGCGAGACATTGACCGTCTCGATGCCCACGCCGTCGGCGTCCTCGCGCGGCAGGATCACGCCGTCGCCGGCGAAGCCGACGTAGGGCGGCTTCTCGCCGAAGGTGAAATCGACATCGGCGTTGGCCGAAAGGCTCTGGCCGCCCGCGCCGGGCAGACCCTTGAGCAGGGTCACGCGGCGCTCGGTCAGGCCCAGCCCGCCGATGCACAGCTCCGCCTTGTTCTTCTGGTTGACGCTGACCGCCGGGGTTCCGCCCAGATCCGGGGAGACCAGTACATAGTCCGCGTAGGCCTTGCCCGGATCGAGGGGCTTGGTCATCTCGATACAGGCCAGCGGATCGGTCCGGCTGGTGTCGAGGCGGGTCTTCCAGACCGCGAATCCGTCAGGCTTGGGAATGCCGCGACGCGGCGCCCCGGCCGCGCGGGGCTTGCCGAACATCGACCAGAGGGACGGCCTCTCGCTCTCGCCAGTGGCCACCGAACTGGTCGACGGCCCTTTGGCCCCGAACCCGCCGCTCAGCACGCCGGCCGTGACCAGCCCGCCGCCGAAACCGGCCGCAAGGGCGATGGCCGCGATGGCCCCGACCGGCAGATGCCAGCGCGACGTCCACTTTCGCCAGAACGGCCGGGCCTCGCCCGACGGCGTCAGGGCCAGGGGCTCATGGGTCTCCGCCGGAGTTTCCGGCGCCGGATCATGCGGGGTTTCGTCGGACGGCGTCATGGGAGCCCTTCCCGGGCCTGAGTGTTCTTTGAAGAACGATGTGAGCCCAAGCCTGCCAGCGGGTCAATCCGCACACGAGTCGGCTCCCGTCTCAGGCGAGCGACGGCAAGATCGTGCTTGACCTTACGGCAATGGCGGGACATTTCCCGCGCCAAACCCTTCGGGAAGGAAATGACCATGCGCGTTGGAGTTCCGGCGGAGATCAAGCCTGGCGAACATCGGGTGGGTCTGACCCCCACCGCTGTCCGTGAATATGTCGCACACGGCCATGACGTTCTTGTGGAAGCCGGCGCCGGCCAGGGCGCGGGCTACACCGACGAGGCCTTCCTCAAGGCCGGCGCGAGCATCGTCGCCGACGCCGACGCCGTGTTCGCGGGCGCGGACATGATCGTGAAGGTCAAGGAACCGCAGAAGATCGAGTGGGAACGGCTGGAACCGCGCCACATCCTGTTCACCTACCTGCACCTGGCCCCCGACCCCGCCCAGACCGAGGGTCTGCTCAGGTCCGGCTGCGCGGCGATCGCCTACGAGACCGTCACCGACGCCCGCGGCGGCCTGCCGCTGCTGGCGCCGATGAGCGAAGTCGCCGGCAGGATCGCCGTCTTCTCCGCCGCCGAGACCCTGCTCAAGCACAACGGCGGCATGGGCCTGCTGCTCTGCGGCGTGCCGGGCGTGTCCCCGGCCCGCGTGGCCGTGCTCGGCGGCGGCGTGGTCGGCATGAACGCCGCCCGCATGGCCATGGGCCTCAACGCAGAGGTCGTGGTGCTCGAACGGTCGATCCCGCGCATGCGCGAACTGGACGACATCTTCATGGGCCGGGTGCTGACCCGCTACTCGACGCTCGACGCGGTCGAGGACGAGATCCTCAAGGCCGACGTGGTCATCGGCGCGGTGCTGACCGCCGGCGCGGCGGCCCCCAAGCTGGTCAAGCGCGAGCACCTGTCGCGCATGAAGCCCGGTTCGGTGCTGGTCGACGTATCGATCGACCAGGGCGGCTGCTTCGAGACCAGCCACCCGACCACCCATGCCGAGCCGACCTACACCGTCGACGGCGTGGTCCACTACTGCGTCGCCAACATGCCGGGCGCCGCCCCGCGCACCTCGTCCGAGGCCCTCGGCAACGCCACCCTGCCGTTCGGCCTGGCGCTGGCGGACCACGGTCTCGACGCCCTCAAGCGCGACAGGCACCTGGCCAAGGGCCTGAACGTGCTGAAGGGCGAGGTGACCCACCCGGCCGTGGCCGAGGCGCTCGGCAAACCGTTCGTCGATCCGTACGGGGCGTGGGCCTGAGGGGCGCTCTCCCTCCCCTTCATGGGGAGGGTGGCCGGCCGAAGGCCG
>CANJYY010000292.1 GCA_947479185.1 Caulobacteraceae bacterium | reverse complement strand
TCACCGCCGACGAGCTGCGGATCGAGACGCTGTTCCCCGCCGACCCGGAGACGGAAGCCCTGTTCCGCGGCGCCGCGGCCGGCGCGCGATAACCCGGGAGATAATTGCGCCGGTGGCGGGCGGCGCGGACGATGGGGCCGTCAGATCACCGGAGGTTCCCATGCCCGAAGCGCCCAAGCTCCCGCTCGACATCGTAACGCGGTTCATGAAGCTCATGGAGCCGCTCGACTACGACACCGCCCTGAAGCTCGTCTCGGACCAGTGCGTATACACCAACCCGCCGCCGCTCGGCACGGTGCAGGGTCCGGCCGGGATCCGCGCGGTGCTGGAACCCTTCTTCGCGCCGACCGTGGAAAACGAGTTCCGCGTGCTGCGGGCCGCGGCTTCGGGCCCTGTGGTCTTTCTTGAGCGACTGGACCGGCACCTGTTCGGCGACCGCTGGGTCGAGCTGCCGGTGACCGGCGTCTTCGAGGTGCACGACGGCCTGATCACCTACTGGCGCGACTATTTCGACGCGGCGACGATCCTAACCCAGCTGCCCGGTTAGACGCGGCCGTCCGCGCCCGGCGCAAACGCCCCGCCGCCCGTCTGGCCGCGGTGGCGCAGGAAGGCGTCCGCCAGCACGCAGGCGGTCATGGCCTCGACCACCGGCACGGCGCGAATGCCCACGCACGGGTCATGTCGGCCCTTGGTCCGCAGTTCGACCTCTTCGCCGGCCTCGGTGACGGTCTCGCGCGGGGTGAGGATCGACGACGTCGGCTTGAAGGCCACGCGGGCGACCACCGGCTGGCCGGACGAGATGCCGCCCAGGATGCCGCCGGCCTTGTTCGACAGGAAGCTGAGCCCCTCGTTGCCCATGCGCATCTGGTCGGCGTTCTCCTCGCCGGTCAGGGCGGCCGAGGCGAACCCGGCGCCGATCTCCACGCCCTTGGCGGCGTTGATCGACATCAGGGCGGCGGCCAGCTCGGCGTCGAGCTTGCCATAGAGCGGCGCGCCCCAGCCGGCCGGCACGCCGACGGCCTCGACCTCGACCACGGCGCCGGTCGAGGAGCCGGCCTTGCGGATCTTTTCCAGGTGCTCTTCCCAGACGGGGACCATGTCGGCGTCGGGGCACCAGAAGCCGTTCTCGCGGGTCTGGTCCCAGTCCCAACGGTCGCGGTTCACCGCGTGCGGGCCGATCTGCACCAGGGCGGCGCGCACGGTGACGCCGGCGATGACCTTGCGGGCCACGGCCCCGGCGGCCACCCGGGCGGCGGTCTCGCGGGCCGAGGACCGGCCGCCGCCGCGATAGTCGCGCACGCCGTACTTGGCGAAATAGGGCCAGTCGGCGTGGCCCGGCCGGAAGGCGCGGGCGATCTCGGAATAGTCCTTCGAGCGCTGGTCGGTGTTCTCGATCATCAGGCTGATCGGCGTGCCGGTCGTGACCGGACCGCCGGTGCGGTCGTCCTCGAACACGCCCGACAGGATGCGCACCGCGTCCGGCTCCTGGCGCTGGGTGACGAACTTGCCCTGGCCGGGCTTGCGCTGGTCGAGCCAGACCTGGATGTCTTCCGGCGTCAGCGACAGTCCCGGCGGGCAGCCGTCGACCACGCAGCCAAGCGCCGGGCCGTGGCTCTCGCCCCAGGTGGTCACGCGGAATAGATGGCCGAAGGTGTTGTGCGACATGGCGGGCCTTCTAGCGGAACGGAGGGCGGGTCACAAACTCACGCAGGCCTGTCAGGCGGCCCAGGCGGCGGCGAACTGGCGCAGCAGTTTGCGCGCCGGGCCCTCGGCGCGGGCTTCGCCGGCGGCCAGCCGCACGAACAGGTCGCCCTGCCGGTGGCCCTCGCGCTCCGGCAGGCCTTCGCCGGGCAGGCGCACCAGCGCCCGGGCGCCGGCCTTGCGGTTGACCCAGACGGTGCGTTCGCCGCGCGGCGTCATCACTACCACCCGGCCGCCGTCGGTCAGGATGGCCGGATCGACGGGCGCGGTGATCCACAGGTCGTCGCCGCGCACGATGGCGCCCTCGCCGCGCACGACGACGGTGAACGACTCCGCGCCGGCCCGCACCTCGTCGCCCGGCCGCATGCCCGGCGGCAGGGCCACCCGCAGCCGCCGGCCGTCAGAGGCCTCGACCAGGGCCAGCCCGCCGAGCACGGCGATCTCCGGCGGAATCTCCAGTTCGGCCCGCCGCAATACGGGCGCGGCCGGGACCGGCGCGAAGGCCATCGGCTCCAGCCGGGCCTCCCTGAGAAAACGGTAGGCCTCCACCAGCTCGCGAAAGGCGACGGCGTCGCCGCCCGGCCGGTCGGGATGGTCACGCTTGGCCGCCTCGCGGAAGGCGGCGCGCAGGGCGCGCTCGTCCGCGCCCGGAGCGACCCCGAGCCGTGCGCGCGCCAGTCGCGCCGTCATGTTGCGCCCGTCCCCGGTCATGGCGGGCAAGGTGAGGGAACAGGGTCAATGGTCTGTTAAGGTCGCGGACCCGGGAAGACGGGCCGCGACAAACTGATCGAGATCGTCGTCGCCTGCCCGTCGCCGCGCTATATGACGGCTCATGACCGACAAGACCCAGCTGATCCCGCCGTCGCCCGCCGAGGCCGACTACGTCAAACAGGTGACCGAGGCCGAGCCTCTGCCCCTGCTGCCGGAGGGCGATCCGATCGAGCTGTTCGGGACCTGGCTGAAGGCGGCCCATGCGTCGGAGGTCAATGACGGCAACGCCATGGCCCTGGCCACGGTCGACGCCGACGGGGTGCCGGACGTGCGCATGGTGCTGCTCAAGGACGTCGATGCCGCCGGCTTCGTCTTCTACACCAACCTCGAAAGCGCCAAGGGCCGCGAGCTGGCGGCCAATCCGGTGGCGGCCCTGCTGTTCCACTGGAAGTCGTTGCGCCGCCAGGTGCGGGTGCGCGGCGCAATCACCCCGGTCAGCGAGGCCGAGGCGGACGCCTATTTCGCCTCGCGCGCCCGCCACAGCCAGATCGGCGCCTGGGCCTCGGACCAGTCGCGGCCGATGACCGAGCCGATGCAGCTGGGCAAGAAGGTCGCCGAGGCCGGCCTGCGCTTCGGCCTCGGCAAGGTGCCGCGGCCGCCGCACTGGTCGGGCTTCCGCCTCACGCCGCAATCGATCGAGTTCTGGCGCGACCGGCCGTTCCGCCTGCACGAACGGCTGGTGTTCAACCGGTCCGGGTCGGGCTGGACGACGAGTCGGCTGTTCCCTTGACCCCGTAACGGGCCAGGAAGGTCTCGACCGCGTCGGCGACCAGCGCCCCGAGCGGCCGTACGGGCGCCACCTCGTCGCCGGCGATCAGGCCGAGGGTCAGCGTGGCGTGCTCGATCATGCCCTGCAGCTGCCCGGCGGCCCAGGACGGCTTGTCGAGGACGATCTCTCCGGCCGCGGACAGGTCGGTGAGGATCGCGATCAGGGTGCCGCCCAGTTCGATCCGGCCGCGCTCCTGGAGATGGTCGGCCAGGTCGGGAAACCGCCGTCGCTCGGCCACGACCATGCGGAAAGTCGCCCGCGCCGTCGGCTCGCAATAGAAGGCGGCATAGGCCAGGCCGAAGGCGTTCAGCCGCGCGGCGGCGTCGCCCTCGAGCGAGGCGGTGTCACGCACCCGGCCCGCGATGTCGGCGATGTTGTCCTCGATGACCACCCGGAACAGGTCGGCCTTGCCGGGGAAGTGGGCATAGAGGGTGGCGGTGGACACGCCGGCGTCCCGCGCCACCTGCTCCATGCCGGCGTGAGAGAAGCCCTCTCGCGCGAAGATTGAGCGGGCCGATTCCAGGATATGCTTGCGCTTGCGCGCCGAGCGCGTTTCTCCCGGCAGTTTCGACATGAAGGACCCAAGCCACCCAGCGTGAAACTCAGCCTATAGGGGAAAAATTCACACCGGCAAGAACGCGGCGCCTCAATTTGGGTTTCAGGCCTGGGCCCAGGGCCTGAGCAGCGGATGAGCGAGCACCGGCGCCAGCAGGCGGTCCAGTTCCGCCGGATCATCGGGGATCACCGCGCCCCGGTCGTCGGCGATCACGACGTCGGCCCGCGCCCGCGAGGGTTCGATCAGCCGCTCATGCGCCGGCCGCACGGTGGCCAGGTACTGCTGGATCACCGAGTCCGCCGTCCGGCCCCGCTGGGCCTGGTCGCGGATCAGCCGGCGGATGAACCGCACGTCCGGCGGCGTGTCGACAAAGACCC
>CANJYY010000291.1 GCA_947479185.1 Caulobacteraceae bacterium | reverse complement strand
GTGGCGCCGTACAGCGCGAACACGCCGGCCATCGCGGCCTGACGCTCGTTGCGGTTCCGCAGCAGTTCGGGCAGCCGCGCGAAAACCGCGATCTGGAACGGGATCAGGTACATGCTCATCCGGTCGGAGGCCACCGGCGCGACAAACACCGCCGCGGCCATCGGCACGCCGATCAGGGCGAGGATCGAGAACAGCGTGTAGTCCGGATAGCGTTCGGCCCACTGTTTTCGGAACACATAGAAGATGAGCGAGGCGGCCACGTTCATCGCCACCCGCGGCAGGGCCCCGTTCGCCTCGGGCGACACCACGATGTAGGAGTCGGTATAGTAGCTGACCGAGTCCTTCAGCACGAAGACGCTGAGCAGGACGAAAATGCCGCCGGCCGCGATCACCGGCAGGGCCGTCACCCGGCCGCGCATGAACCAGGCCAGAGGCAGTAGCGCCGCGGCGGTCTGGTGAAAGGTCACGGCCACCAGCACCCAGAGGATGTAGCTGCGCAGCTTGCCGTCGACGAAGGCGTTCATCGCCAGCATCAGGAAGCCGATCGCCGTCGCCTGGCGGATGCCGCTCATGCCGACGCCGATGACCAGAACCGGCATAGCCAGCGCCAGCGTTCGCCAGGGCGACGGCTGGCGGCGACAGAAGGCCAGCAGTCCCACGGTCAGGATCAGGCCGCAGACGTAGTTGGCGCCGTAGTTGCTCCATCCCAGCCGGTCGCTGATCCAGGCAAGCATGCCATAGGCCGGTTCGATCTGCAGCATCGTCCGCCAGAACGGGTCGTAGAGCACCGCTTCGGCCACCCGGATGTAGTTGCGCCAGTCGCGCCCGATGCCGTCCCGCAGGCCGACGATAATCGACAGCGCCAGCCCGGCGACGATCATCATGATCAGCTGGGAGCGTCGGTCGAGCCTGGCCGGAGACATGCTCGCCAAAGCCGGCACCAGGAAGAGCATCCAGTAGATCAACATGCCGCGAGCGGTCCCGAGAAACGAAGTGGAGCAGTCCGGTCAGCCAGGGCGAACGACGGCCTGCCGCCGCACCCCGACCGGATAGGCCAGCATGGTCGCGCAGCAAAGGGCGAACAGCGCGGCGTTGGCCGGCGACCGCAGCGGATAGTCGGCCAGCGAGTGGACCATGAAAAGAAGGACGCACAGGCTCGCCGCACGGGCCGGCCCCGTTTCGACGCCGACCAGCCGCCATATGCGCAGGGCCTGTCGGCCGAACCAGGCGACAAAGGCCAGCAGCAGCAGAACCGCCGCCAGACCGCCCTCGAGAACGACTTCGATCCAGTCATCGTGGGCGTGGTTGATGTAGGTGTTGATGACCGCCCCGGTGTCTTCGAACATCTTGTAGACCGGCACGAAGGTGCCCATGCCCGAGCCGAAGGGCATGAGGGCCTTGATCGCCGACCAGCTCCCCGCGGCTGCCACCAGTCGGGTGTTTTCCTGCGAGAAACCCGCCTGCAGACGATCGATGGCGACGCCGAACGTCAGCTGCACGAGAACGGCGGCGACAACGAAACCGGCGCCGAGGACCGCCAACACGCGCCAGCCCTTGCCGCGGCCGACGCCGTTGCGCCAGGCGAGGGCGATCGCGCCCAGACCCGCCGGGACGAGAAGCACAAGCCCGGCGCGCGATCCGGTCATCCCGACGCCGGCCACCGCGATGGCGACGGCGGCCAGCGCGAGAGCGAGATCGCGACGGGAAGCGGTCCGGCCGAGCGCGGCGTCCGCCGCCCAGGCCGAGGCCAGCACGACGACGCAGGCGAGCATGGAAGCGAAGTGGTTGCGGTTGGAGAAGAAGCCGACGGCGGCGCTGTCGTTGGTCACGTCATAGAACCGCAGCGGACTGTCGCCGCCACCCGCCAGCTGGGCCGCGCCGAGCAGGACGCTGACGACCCCGAAGCCGATGACGAAGAAGACCATCCGGCGGCGCCATTCCGGCGCGATCGTCAGGCCGGCGAGCAGCATTGCGGCCGGCGTCAGCAAGGCGAGGAAACTGTTCCAGGTCGCCTGCGGGCTGAGGCTCAACGGGGCCCAGCCGATCGGCACCGACGCCAGCCGAAGGTCGGCGACAATCGGTCCGCGACCGGGCATGGCGGTCCACAGGAAGGAGGGCAGCGGGATCAGCTGCACAAGCGGCAGCGCCATGACCGCGCCCAGCAGGATCAGCGGCCATCGCCATTCGGGAAGGAAGGTGGTTCTCAGTCGCCAGATCGCCATGCCCATCACAGGCAGGGCGGCGAGGGCGACGATGTCCGGGCCGAGGACCTCCGTCCGCGACGCGCCGCCGAGCAGCATCGCCACCACCAGGAAGGCGAATACGCAGGCGTGAAAAAGCCGCACAGAGAGGCTGCTGTCGCGAGGTCTCTGCACGGCTTGTTTCGTCATGCCCAAAGGATGGCCTGAAAGGACGGCGAGTCCTACGGGCTGGCGGGCTTCTCGTCGTTGTTCAGTTCGCTGGCGACAACGCCCACGGTCACGATGCCGAAGGTCAGCCACAGCCACAGGTCATAGTCGCTGCCGTAGCCGTAGGCTCCGCCATTGCGGTCGTCGCTCTGGGTCGAAACCTTCACGAGGTTGCTCGAACCGCCGGCGCAGGGCGAGACCGCCGAGATGGTCGCCATCGATCGGGCGGCGACCGTCACGTTGCAGCCATCGCCGTAGACGATGCTGGTGGAACCGTTGGTCGCCATGACCCGGTCGCCGGCCTGAAGAACCGCGCCGCGAGACGCAGGCGCGAACTTTCCGTTCTGGTTAACCATAACGGAACCCGAGACCGCACCCATGCGGACCTCGGCGGCCATAGCCTGGCCGGCCAGCAGGAGACCGATGGCGGTAGCCACAGCAACACGACGCATCATGAGATACCCCTTAAAAAACTTGGCCTGTTGCGACACGACGCCGCAGGCACTTCCCATTACCGCACACCGCACCGCAGCGCAACTTGAGTCCGCAGGGTCCGGGAAATTTCATTCGCCTGACGCCTGAGTGCCACATTCCTAGACGCGCGAGTGCCGATCCGGTTCCCGAACCGGGCGCCAATGCCTGCTCTCAAGGCATCCAACGCACAGTTGGCGACAGTCCGTCGCGACAGGCGTTGATTTCGCTCAATCCGAAGGGCGGCCGCAGAAATCCCGCGCGGGACCCGCAATGCCGGTTCCGTGGCCGGACAGGGCATCCTAGAACATCGGCTCTGTCTCTTGGTGGGCCCCGGCCCGGATCATGGCTGGCGGCCGCATGACGCGCGTATTGCACATCATTCCCGACGACGGCATCGGCGGCGTTGAACTGGCCGCCCGTTTCGCCGCCCGGCGCATGGATGGCCGGATCAGGCTGCTGTTTCTCGACCAAGAGCCAACCGACCCGGTCGGTTACCTGGAGCATGCGGTCTACGCCCGGGGCCGGCCTGGCGGCCTGGCCAGCGCGCTCTTCGCGCTGAAGGAAGCCCGGCGAATGAAGCCGGACGTGATCGTCTTTTCCCTGTGGAAGACATGGCTGGCCTTCCTGCTGATCCGCTTCTTCGGGCCGCGGGCCCGGCGGGTGATCTTTCTCCATCTGGCGGAATCGCGCCACGCCGTCGACGCCCTGGTCACGGCGGTCAACCGCCGGCTGGCCGACGCGGTCTGGGCGGACTCGATGGAGACCCTGCGCTCCCGTATCGGCCGCGACGCGGACTCGCCCAAGGCGCGCTCCATTTCCTTCGTGCTGCACAGGCCGGAGGGACAGGTGCGCACCGGGCCCGAGCCCCGCTTGATCTACTGGGGGCGGATCAAGCATCAGAAGCGCATCGACCGGGCCATCCGGCTGATCGCAGCGCTGGCTCCCGCACATCCGGACGTCAGCCTGACCCTGGTCGGTCCCGACGGCGGCAAGCTGGCGGATATCCAGCAGTTGGCCGCCGAACTGGGCGTCGCCGACCGTCTGACTCTAGAGGGGCCGAAGTCGTTCGATGAAATCACCGCGCTGGCGGCCTCCCACAGCCTGTTCGTGCAGTTGAGCGACTTCGAGGGCATGGCCATGGCGTCGGTCGAGGCCATGCAGCTGGGTCTCGTGCCGGTGGTGACGCCGGTCGGCGAAGTGGCGCGCTACTGCCGCGACGGCGAGAACGCGATCGTCTATCGCGATCTCGACCAGGCGGCGGCCGATGTCGACGCCGTGTTGCGGGACCCCGC
>CANJYY010000290.1 GCA_947479185.1 Caulobacteraceae bacterium | reverse complement strand
ATGTGACGAACCTCGTCCTCGGCGCGGGAGGGCAGATCGAAGGCCGAGCCCAGGACGATGGGGCGCTCGGCCGCAGGCTGGGCAAGGGCCGGCGAGGCGGTCAACAGGACGGCGAGGGCGAGAAACAGGCGAGTCATCATGGCGCAACGCTAACAAGAAACCGGCCGACAGGTCACGCCGGGCTGGCGCGCGCCTTGCAGGCCGGAGAGCGAGCGTCCCTGTCGGGACCGGGAGCCGCCCTTGATGAACCGCCCTGTCTGGACCGCCCTGATCGCCGGCCTCTGCCTCGCCGCGACCTCGCCCGCCCTCGCGCGGCAGGCGGCGGCGCCCGCCGCGGCGCCGGCCGGGAGTTATGACTACAGCGCCCTCGACGCGCGCGAGGCGGCCGACGCCGCCGTGGTCCAGGCCGCGCTGACAGCGTTCGGCGAGAAGGGCTATGGCGCCATGGACAGCTTCGCCCCGAAACTGCGGGCCGTGCTGGACCGGGCGCCGTCGCCCTATCCTCAGGTCGAGATCCGCGGCAGCCTGGTGATCGTGCGGGCCGACGACGAGGAGACCTCCATCAGCCTGGGCCTGGCCGGGGCCATGCAGGCCAACGGCGCCAACCGCCAGGTGACCAGCCGGACCAATGTCTATCCGATGGCCGCCCTGATGCTCGGCAGCTGGGCCAACGAGCGGCGCGACGCCGACGGCGCGGTCAAGGCGCTGAGCCGGGGCCTGACGATCCAGCCGGGCAACCCGTTGCTGGCCGCCGAACTGGGCGCCGCCTACACCCTGCAGAAGAAGTGGCCCGAAGCCCTGGCCGTCTATCAGGACGCGCTGGAGGCCAACCCGCTGGTCGGCAAGCTGGCCCTGGCCCGGCTGCTGCGCGGCAAGGGCTTCGCCCTGATCGAACTGGGCCGGCTGGACGAGGCCGAGGCCGCCTATCGCCAGGCGCTGGTCGCCGAGCCGAACCACGGCGGGGCCCAGCACGAGCTGGCCTATATCGCCGGCCTCAAGAAGGGCAAGCCGGCCGCCCCGACCGACATCTACACCGGCGCCGAGGCCCGGGCGGCCGATCCGAACTAGCCCCGCGCCGCCGCGCGTTCGACGCAGCGCAGGATGATGCGGCGCAGAAGGTCTGGCGGAATCGGCCGGTCGGGCTGGAAGCGGATCGCGCCCTTGCTGGTCGAGAAGTCCGTCAGTTCGGCGGCGAAATCCTCGACCTGGCCGCCGCGAAGTAGCAGAACGCCCGCCCGTCCAGGCGGAAGGCCGGCATGCCGTAGCTGATGCACTCCACCGCGCCCGGGACGACATCCAGCACCGTCTCGCGCAGGGCCTGCAGCGCCGCGCGCTGGTCCGGCGGGACGGCGGCCAGGTAGGCGCCGGTGGAGGTCGGAGCCGGCGCGCCGCGCATCGAGGCCCTCTAGCGGAACATGCAGGTCACGCCGGCCCACAGGTCGGTGACCTTCGCCGCCTGGTCGCGGCCGTTCAGCAGGCCGCCGGTGCGGCCGTCGCCCGGCAGGGTGAACTCGACGCCGAGGGTGGTCTCCTCGACCCTGGTCCCCGGGAAGGCCGCCACCAGCTCGGCGCGGCTCGAGCCGATGCCGACGCCGTTCATGAAGGTCAGCGAGCCCGCGCCGCGCTCGTCGGCGGTCCAGCCGACGAAGCGATCATCCTGGAACATCAGGCTCAGGCCGTCGGGCCATTCGACGAAGGTCAGCGGCCCGGCGCCGCACTCGCGGTTGACGCTCTCCTTGCCCCGCGTGAGCTCGGCGCGGGTCATGGTCACCAGGGTCTGGCCCTTGGGCCGCAGGAACGGCAGCGGCTGGGTCGCGCCGGTGTCGGCCATCACGGCGATCAGGCCGTCGCCGGACAGGGCCAGCCGGATCGGCATCGGCGCCGGGGCGGCCGTGGCCGGCGGCGGCGGCGCGGTCGGAGCCGACCTGTCACAGCCCGACAGGACGAGCGCGAGGGCGAGAACGGGCAGCAGACGGGCATGGGTCATGGCCGGCAGCCTAGACCGCGGTTCAGCGAACGGTCGAGTCCCCTCGCCTAGCGCGGCGGCTGGGCGGGAAACTCGAGCCGGCCCGTGTCGTAGCCGAGGTCGCGGGCGCGCTGGACGAGCATGGCCAGCGTCGCCGCGTCGGGGACCTCGCGGGTGTAGATCCACAGCTTGTTGAACGTCGGGTCGGCCGAGATGAACCAGCTGTAGTCGTCGGCGTGGTCGAGCACCTGGTAGGTCCAGGTGATGAAGAACGGATAGCGGACCTTCAGCGTGGCGTTGGCCCCGCCGGCGTCGAGCAGCGTGCCGGTCCCCTTGATGGTCTTGGTCCTGCCGCCCGGCGCGCCGACCTGGCAGGCGTCGAGCACCGCGACCTTGCCGCCGGGGGCCGGCGCGTAGTCGGTCGTGCCGGCGACGCAGCCGTCGGTCAGCGACATCGGCAGCCGGGCGATCTCCAGCCAGCGGCCGGTGTAGAAGCGGGCCGGGTCGACGGGCTTGGCGGGCGCCGGGGCCTCGGCGGCGAAGGTGGGCGCGGCGGTCATGCAGAGGGCGACGGCGAGGGCGATCAGGGCGGCGGGACGGCGGGACATGGGCGGTCTCCTTCTCCCCCCTGACCTGGGGCGGACGCCCCTCAGGTCAAGCCGGCGGCCCCGCCTTCGCCCGGCGGCTGGCCGACAGGGCCAGCAGGATGGCCGGGGCGACGACGGCCGCGCCGAGGATGAACGGGCCGTCGATCACCCGGGCGAAGATCAGCCCGGCGCTGAGCGGTCCCAGCACCCGGGCGAGGGCCCCGGCGGCATTGTTGAGGCCCATGATCTGGCCCTGGCGGTGCGGGTCGGCCGTGCCGGAGATCAGCGCCCCGACATTGGGGAAGGCGACCGAGGTGCCGATCGCGTTGAGACACATCAACACCGTGGTCATGATCCCGCCGGTCGAGACCGTCTGCAGCAGCATGGTCACCGTCGCCAGCGCCATGCCGACGGCCAGCATCGGCCCGGCGCCGTAGCGCTCGGACAGCCGGCCGGTCAGCAGGGTCTGGGACAGGAAGGCGCAGACCCCGACGCAGGCGAAGGCGAAGCCGATGTCGCGCGGCGTCCAGTCGAACCGGGCCTGGGCCCACAGGCCGAACACCGACTCGATGCCGGTGAAGGCGAAGCCGACGAGGAAGGTCAGCAGGATCAGCCGGCCGATCACCGGATGGCGCAGCGCCTCGTCCAGCGCTGCCCAGCGGCTGGCGCGATGGGAAAAGCTGGTCTCGCGGATGCGGCTCTCGCGGATCACCAGGATCACGGCGGCCACGCAGAGGAAGGCCAGGCCGGAGGCGATGAACAGCGGGATGCGGAAGCCCGCCGGGCCGATGCCGGTATGGGCGAACAGCCCGCCGATCGAGGGGCCGACGATCAGGCCGACATTCCAGGCCGCGCCCTGGTAGCCGAGCTGGCGCGCGCGTTTGGCCACCGGCGTCACGTCGGCGATATAGCCCTGGATCACCGCCCCGTTGCCGGCCGCCAGCCCGCCCAGCAGGCGGATGACGAAGGCCGCCGCGATGTTCGGCGCGAAGGCCAGGCACAGGTAGCAGAGGCCGTTGGCCAGGATGGTCGAGATCAGGATCGGCTTGCGGCCGTAGCGGTCCGACAGCCGGCCCCAGAACGGCTCGCCGAAGAAGGCCCCGACCGAATAGGCCGAGAAGATCAGCGCCATCTGCCAGGCCGGGGCGTCGAACGAATGGGCGTAGAACGGCAGCAGCGGCACGATGATGCCGAAGCCGAGCATGTTGATGAACACCACCGCGATCAGCGAGGCGGCCGCGAACGGCGGCGCGGTCGACTGGGCCTCCGGCGACGGGGGCTGGGGTTCGGAGGGAGCCATGTGATCGGTGATAGGTTGAGGGCGCGCGGGCGGCAAGGGCGATGGCGCCGCAGCGGGGCGACGCCCTCCTTCTTCCGTCATCCTCGGGCTTGTCGGTCGTGGGGGCGGCGGATGGATCGCGGCCTTCCTCCCCACACCGTGGGGAGGGGGACCAGCCGGAGGCTGGTGGAGGGGCGGCGCGAACGCCGGCGGCCCCATCCTGAATTCAGGCCGTTCCGGAGAGGCCGGCGCCGCCCCTCCACCCTGCTCCGCAGGGTCCCCCTCCCCGCTGCGCGGAGAGGAAGGGGACACCCTTGATCTCACCCAGGCCAGCCTGCCGACCGGCCCAGGTCAGTCAAGGACGGGCCT
>CANJYY010000289.1 GCA_947479185.1 Caulobacteraceae bacterium | reverse complement strand
TTCGCCGAGCGGCGGGCCATGGCCGCCGAGCGCGACGCCAACGACCGCTATGTCGCCGCCTTCCTGGCCGACCAGATCGGGGCCGACTTCCACGGCCGGATCACCGGCGTGACGCGGTTCGGCCTGTTCATCCGCCTGACCGACACCGGGGCAGACGGCCTGGCGCCCGTCTCGTCGCTGGGCAGCGAGTTCTTCGTCCACGACGACCGGACCCATTCGCTGGTCGGCGAACGCACCGGCGCGCGATGGCCGCTGGGCATGCCGGTCGAGGTGCGCCTGCGCGAGGCGACGCCGGTCACCGGCGGCCTGCTGTTCGAGATGCTGTCAGAGCCGATGCCGGCCGATCCCAACGCCCCCCGCGTGCGGCTGGGCGTGCGCCGCAAGATGGATCCCGGCAGAGGCGGCCCCAAGCGCGGCGGGACACCCAAGGGCGTGAGGAAGGGCAAGCGGCGGTAGCTACTCTTCCTTCTCCCGGAGGGAGAAGGTGGCCTGCGGAGCAGGTCGGATGAGGGGTTAGGGACATCTCCGGAAGGACCGGAACGCCCTCACCGTCCCATGCTTCGCATGGGCCCCTCCCTCTCCCGCCGGGAGAGGGCGAAGACTACGCCGCCATCTCCTTCGCCACCACCGTGAAGCCGGCCAGCCAGGCCTGGCCGAAGGTGTTGGCGATGGCGACGTCGGTGGCGTCGCGGCCACGGGCGATGAGGATGCGGCCAGTGCGCGGGACGTTGTTTCGGGCGTCGAAGGTGTACCAGCGGTCGCCCAGCCAGACTTCCATCCAGGCGGCGAAGTCCATCACCTCGACGGCCGGCACGCCGATATCGGGCAGGTAGCCGGTGCAGTAGCGGGCCGGGATGTTCATGCAGCGGCAGAAGGCGATCGCCAGGTGGGCGTAGTCGCGGCAGACGCCCTGCCGCTCCTCGTACGCCTCGAAGGCGCCCTTGGTCGGCCGGGCCTGCTGGTAGTCGAAGCGGATATGGTTGTGCACGTAGTCGCAGATCGCCTGGACCCGCGCCCAGCCGAGCGGCGTGTGGCCGAACAGCGACCAGGCCAGATCGCTCAGCCGGTCGGTCTCGCAGTAGCGGCTGCCCAGCAGGTAGACGAGCGCCTCGTCCGGCAGGTTGTGGGCGGCGATCTGGATGGCGTCCGGCGCGTAGTCGTCGACCAGGCCGGTGTCGCGAATGATGAAGTCGCCCGACAGGGTGATGCGGCCGGCGGGGGCCAGTATGCGGCTGACGATGTTGCCGAAGCCGTCGAGGTACTGGCGCACGTCGACGACCGGGTCGGTCCGCAGCCAGTCGGGCGTCTCCAGATCGTCCCGCCGCGAGGCGTGGACGCTGAGGGTCAGCAGCATCGGGACCGGCTCGGGGCAGTCGTAGATGACCTCAAAGCCTGCCTTGATGCGCATGGATGTTCTGCTCTTTGACTAACTGGCCATGCCAACGGACCACGAGGGCGAAAGTTGCCCGGCGATATCGAAATCGGACCGCACGTCGACCTCGACGTCCATGCCCAGGTAGTCCGAGGCCAGGCCCGACCAGGCCCCGTACAGCGGCACGGCCTGACGCGGATCGCGGGCGATGGCCACCCGCACCAGATCGGCGTTGCCGACGATGCCGTTGGTCGGGTCGAACTCGACCCAGCCGCAGGCCGGCAGGTAGACGCGAACCCAGGCGTGGGTGTGTCCGCCACCGACACGCCCCGGCGCGTCGGGATTGTAGTGAGGGCTGTAGATATAGCCCGAGACGAACCGCGCCGCGAGCCCGAGGCTGCGCACCGCGTCCATCATCAGCACCGCGAAATCGCGACAGCTGCCCGTGCCCAGGGTGAGAGTCTCGACCGGCGTCTGCGCGCCGCCGACGAGACGGGTGTTGTAGCGGAAGTCGGCGTAGATCGCCTGGGTCATTTCGCTGAGCAGGGTCTGCAGCCGGGTCTTGCCGACCGGCCGCACGAAGCGCCGCGCCCAGGCGTCGACCAGCCCCTGCGGATCGGGGTGCTGGCGGTCGAGCGATGACAGCAGGTCGGGCAGGTCGTCGGGGCTGTAGGCGAACGGCATGGCCCCCGTATAGACCTCGATCTCGCCGTCCGGATCGGCGAAGGCCGGCAGCGGTGCATGTTCCAGCCGGACATGGCTCTCGAAGGTCAGCTCGGTCGCCCGGCCGGTGAAACCCACCACGCCGACGCTGTTGCCGAATACGTCCTGGACGCTGTGATGGCGCGCCGGCGCCGGTGAAATGGTCAGGTCGTGCGACAGCAGCCGCTGGTCGTGACTCTCCCTGGGCCGGAACATCATGCGATGCTCGCCCAGGGCCACCGGATTGCGGTAACGGTAGCGCGTGAGATGACGGATCGTGAGGATCGGCATTTGGACCAGCGTTGCGCCGATTCATCGGCCCGGTCGAACCGATTGCTCGGTCCGGACGATTTGCCGCCCGTTGTGGTGACAAACCAGGGCGGATGCTCGCCCTTTCTGCTTCTGGGCGATCACGCCGGACGGGCCGTTCCGCGCGCGCTCGGCGATCTGGGCGTCCCGATGGCCGACATGGACCGCCACATCGCCTGGGACATCGGCATCGCCGCGACCGGCGACCGGCTGGCGGCGGCGCTCGACGCCTGTTTCGTCCGCCAGACCTATTCGCGACTGGTGATCGACTGCAACCGCAAGCCGGACGCGCCGGACCTGGCCCCGGCGGTCAGCGACGGAACGACCATTCCGGCCAATATCGGCCTGACGGAGGCCAACCGGGCCCGGCGGCTGGCCGAGATCCACCAGCCCTACCAGGCGGCCATCGCCGACCACATCACCGGGCGTCTGGCGCGCGGGCAGCCGACCGTTCTGGTGTCGCTGCACAGCTTCACGCCGAGCATGGCCGGCGTCGCCCGGCCCTGGCTGTACGGGGTGCTGCACCGGAACGACTCGCCCTTTTCGGACGCGGTGCTGGCGCGGCTCAGGGCGATGTTCGGAGACAAGGCCGGCGACAACCAGCCCTATGCGATGGACGGCCGCGACAACACCATCCCGCGCCACGCGGACGGCAACGGCCTGGACTACCTCGAGCTGGAAATCCGCCAGGACCTGATCGCCGGGCCGGAGGGTCAGGAGGCCGCCGCCGTCCTGCTCGCCGACCTGTTGCCGCGGGCGCTGGCCGCACTGCCCGCCCCGGAGCACGACCGATGATCCTCGATCTGGACCACATCAACATCGCCACCGACCGGCTGACCGAGACGCGTGATTTCTGGCGCGATGTGCTGGGCCTGACCGAGCGCTGGCGGCCGGCCTTCCCGTTCGACGGCCACTGGCTCTACAGCGGCGACAAGCCGGTGGTGCATCTGATGGCGCGGCCGACGGCGGGCGTCGGCTCCGACCAGGCGACCCTCAACCATGTCGCCTTCGCCATCGGCGACCTGGAGGGCGCCAAGGCCCGGCTGAACGGCCTCGGCGTGGGCTTTCGCGAGATCGGCGTGCCGGACGCCCCTATCAAGCAGTTGTTCCTCCAGGACCCCAACGGCATCGCCATCGAGCTCAACTACCTCGGCGCGGAAACGGCGAAGGCGCGGTCGACCTGAAGCTTCCTTCTCCCGGCCGGAGAGGGACTCGCGCGGCGCCCCTTCTCTCATGCTAGCCTCCTGATCCCGGGAGGCCATGGCCATGAAGAAGACCATTCTCGCCGCCGTGCTGGCGGCCCTGCTTGCCGCACCGGCGCTGGCCAACGACTCGACGGCCGAGCTGGCCGCCGGCGGACTGGTGTTGACCAGGACCACGGCCATCGAGATGCGGTCCGAGGACCTGTTCATCTCCGAACAGGCCGTTCGGGTCCGCTATGTGTTCGTCAACACCTCGGGCGCGCCGGTAACCACGCGGGTGGCCTTCCCGATGCCCGACATCGGCGGGGAGGAGTTCTTCTTCCACGACACCGCCATCCCCAATCGCGACGACCCGGCCAATATCCTCGACTTCAGGACCACGGTGGACGGCCGGCCCGTCGCCATGGCGGTCGAACAGCGCGCCCTGGCCAAGGGGGTCGACCAGACCGCCTGGCTGAAGGCCCACGGCGTGCCACTGGCCCTGCACCTGGACGGGGTGATCGCCCGGCTCGACGCCCTGCCCAGGGCGGCCCAGGACGAAGCTGTCGCGCTCGGCCTGGCCGTGACGGACGAGTACGACGCCGGCAGGGGCTGGGAGAAACACCTGAACCCGGCCTGGATTCTCAAGACCACCTT
>CANJYY010000288.1 GCA_947479185.1 Caulobacteraceae bacterium | reverse complement strand
TTAAGCCCGGTAAACGGAATGGCGAGAACGGGCCCGCGCATGCGTTTTTCAGTGCTCGACAGCTGGCGCGGCCTCTGCGCCCTGTGGGTGGCCCTGTATCACTTTCGCGTCCTCAGCCACGTCAACGACGCCTGGCTGACGCGGCACGGCTTCATCGCGGTGGACTTCTTCTTCGCGCTCAGCGGCTTCGTCATCGCGCATGCCTATGGCGACAAGCTGCTGACCGGCGCCCAGCGGGTGCGCTTCTTCCTGCGGCGGTTCGGCCGGCTGTATCCACTGCACATCGTCACCCTGGCGGTGGTGGTGGCGATGGAGACGGCGCGCTGGGCGGCCGGACGCCAGTTGGGCCACGACATCGGTCGTCCCACCTTCGAGGGCGAGACCGGCTTTGTCGCCCTGGCGGCCAATCTCGTGCTGGTCCAGGGGCTGGGCTTTTTCCACAAGTTCAGCTGGAACATCCCGAGCTGGAGCATCAGCGTCGAACTGGCCGTCTGCGTGATCTTCGCGGTCACCTCGATCCTGCGCCGGCCGCTGGTCACGGCGCTGGTTCTGGCGGCCGGCGCGAGCGCGCTGCTCTACTGGCTGGCGCACAACGATCCGTGGGAAGGGCACACCGCCCTGACCCGCGGCGTCTGCGGCTTCTTCATGGGCGTGCTGGCCCAGCGCCTGCACGGCCTGTTCCGTCAGAAGGGCTGGTCCGTGCCGGGCTGGATCGAATTCGCCACGCCGGTGCTGGCCTTCGGGGCCATGTGGTTCTGGGACCAGACGCTCTGGCCGGCGTCGGCGCTGATGTTCGCCATCATCGTGTTCATCTTCGCCTTCGAGGCGGGGCCGCTGTCGCGGTTGATGAAGATCCCGGCCCTGATGGCCTGGGGCGAGGTGTCCTACTCGATCTATCTGATCCACTATCCGCTGGTGCTGGCGATATTCGGCGCGGCGGCGGTGTTCGGCGCGGTGACGGGAACCGACCTGCTGGTCCAGGGGCGGACGCTGGATCTGGATCTGGGCTCACCCTGGCTCGGCGATCTGGCGACGGTCGGCTTCCTCGCCGTGGTCATCGGCCTGGCGATGCTGAGCTACCGCTGGGTCGAGTCTCCGGGCCGGCGCTGGTTCAACAGCCTGTCGGACCGGATCAGCGACGGCTCGGACAAGGGCTGACGCCCCCCGTTCACCTGGCCAGCAGGCCGTCGCGCCGCGCCTCGCTGGCGGCGACATGGGCCGGATCGACCCGTCGACACCAGCCGTCCTGGGTCAGCACCTCGCAGCGGCCGGCGTCGCGCAGGCGGGCGACCTCGGCGAGGATGCCGCGCAGCACGCCCAGGGTGGCCGGGGCCGAGGCTATGTTTTCGGGATGGGTCCAGTAGTGGACGACCTCGCCGGTCCGGGCGGCCCGCTCCAGCAGGCGTCGGGCGCGCAGCCGGCTGAGCGCCGGCGGAACCAGTCTGCGGCCGCCGCTCATCCAGTTGACGAACCAGCCGGCCGGGATCGACAGCGGCTTCGCCGCCGGCGGGACGCCTTCGGGCCGTTCGAAAATGTTGAACTCCGAGGCCAGCGAGGCGAGGCGGCCGGGAAAAGCGCGGGTCGCGCGCAGGCCGGCGATGCCGAAGTCATCGAGCAGGTCGTGATGATCCCCGGCGTTGCGCGGGAAGATGTAGGTCGTGGTCCGGGACAGGATCGGCGCCTTCGCGTCGAACAGCAGGCCCAGCTCCCTGCGCGCCAGTTCCCGGGTCATGCCCGGCCAGGTCCAGGGCATGTGGGTCGCGCCGTGCAGCCCGATCTCGTGCGCCTGGCGGGCGGCGTCCACCGCCTCGACGGCCCAGTCGCCGGTCCAGCCCTCGCCCGTGCCGCTCGCCATGTCTTCAAGCGCGGGCTCGAGATAGCCGGGCAGCTCCCGCGCCAGATCCGCCAGCGCCGGCCGCATCGCAGCCAGCCCGTCGGCGGGCAGGCTGAAGGTCCCGACGAAGGCGAAGGTGGCCGGGATGTCGAACTCGGCCAGCGCCGCCAGAATGTCGGCATAGGCCCGGCGCAAACGGTCATCCGACAGCGCGGCGTGGTCGCCGGGCGTCAGGTGGTCGGCGACGCCCCACTTGCCCTCGCAGTCGAGGGACAGGATGAACCGGGCGGTCATGCTCAGACGGTGTCCGAGTCGAGGTAGCTGAGATACCAGTCCCCGGGGCGGGTCATGACCGGGGTCGTTTCCGCCGTCAGGGCCTTGCCGCCGAAGTAGAGGTGGATCGGCCGGATCCTGTCGGGCATCGGCAGGAAACCGGCCCGGCGGTAGGCGCCGTAATTGGGCGCGTGCGGCGCGGCCCAGGCCAGCACGGCGTCGGTCTTCTTCGCGCGCATGTCGGCGATGGCCAGCTTCAGCAGCATGACCGCGTCCGCGCGGGCGTCCGGCAGATGCATGAGCTCCATGATGTAGCCGATGCGCCCGCCGTGCTTGTCGGCGAGATGGGTGGTGACGAAGGCGCGCATCGCCCCGTCCTGGCCATAAACCGCGCGGGTTTCGTAGGTCGCCGTCGGATGATCGACCAGGCGCCAGTTCAGATAGTCGCTGGTCCGGTCGACGGCGCAGGGGATGTCGGCCGCGAAGCTCTCCCACAGGGCGTCGGCGCGCGCGTCGAAGCGATCAACCGTGACCGCCCGCCCCGCGCCGCCCGGCCGGCCGATCAGCGACAGCGGCAGGGCGTCGAACAGTCCGCCCGCCCGGCCCAGCAGGCGCCGGGCGAAGTAGCCGCCGTTCAGCGGCTTGACCAGGAAGGGCGGGGTGCCGAGGCGAGCCCAGTCCAGCTTTCCGAACCATCCCGGTGCGGCGTTCTCGTTGGGAAAGCCGTAGGCGATCTCGGTCCCGAGCCCGGCGGCGGCGGCGTAGAACGCCCGGCCCAGACCGACGAACACCCCCTTGCCGCGGCAGATCGGGTCCACGACCGTGTCCAGCGCCTGGTGGGCGATCACCCGGCGCCCGCCGATCCGCAGCCGGGCAGGGGCGAAGCCCACCATGCCGACGATCGCGCCGTCCAGGCTGGCCGTGGCGATGGCCCCTTTCGCGGCAGGGTGTTGCTCGAACTTCCAGACCAGCTTGCCCCGCGAGACGAGGTCGTCCTGCTGGGGCAGAAGCCGGCCGTACGAGGCCTGAACATCGGCGTCCAGCGGGCGGACGTCGTAAGCGATTTCCATGGAGCAGGGTCCTGCCGATAGCGCCGGAGCGGGCTGAAGCTAACCCGCTTCAGGGCCAGGTGGTAGCGGCGTGAAAACCCGCGATCGGTGGAAAGTCGCCAGGTCGGTTAAGGTTAACCGTCATCACTCGCCCCTTCGGCGAGTCTCGCCCCCGACTTCACACAAAAGCCATGGACGGACGAATTGTCGCATCCTATAGGTTCGGCGAACGATGTTTTGAAGGTGGGGAGCTGTGCGCGCTCGCCCGTTATCTGCAGGGGTTAACCACATGTCCGCTTCGACCATTACGACCCGTCGCCGTGTATCGCTTTTTGCCAGCTCGTCCCTCGTCGCCGCCAGCCTCCTGGCCGGTGTTGCGTCGGTGTCGACGATCGCTCTTGCGCCGACCGCGGCGCTGGCCGCCGATGAATGCGGCGACCCGACGGTGAACGGGGCCGGAACCGATGCGTTCTCCTGCACGGGCGTCTACGCCGCGGGCATCACCTACACGACCCAGGGCGACCTGGGTCTGGGTCTCGTCGATGGCGTGACCATCGGCCTTGGCGGGCTGCGCGTCGCGGGTGCGGCCGGCGACCAGATCACGGTCCAGTCGATTCAGTTCTTCGCCAACACCGGCGACGTCGTTGTCAACAATCCGGGTGGTCGCGGCATCTGGCTCAGCAGCCCCGACAGCAACATCATCCTTGACCTGACGTCCAATGACGCCGGCGACGGCGCCCCCAGCGTCACCGGCGTTTCGGAAGCCGTCCGTCTGACCACGGCCGGGACCGGCTCGATCAACGTGACGATGACCGAAGGCGCGCTGGTCTCCACCACCAACACGGCGTTGCGCGTCAACGCCGGTTCGGGCGGCGCCACCGTCGACCTCGGCAACGCCACGCTTTCGGGCGGCGGCGGCGTCGTCATGACCACGACCGGCCAGGCCGACCTGACCACCGCCGGCGCCATCACGACCAACGGCGTTGACGGCGGCGTGTTTGTCCGTGGCGGCGCGCTCGGCGCGAACGTGACGGTAACCGGCGACGTGAACGCCACGGGCGGCGGC
>CANJYY010000287.1 GCA_947479185.1 Caulobacteraceae bacterium | reverse complement strand
TGGCCGCCCAGCAGCTGAACGTCGAGGTCATCTCGAACAACATCGCCAACATGAACACCGTTGGCTTCAAGCGTCAGCGGGCCGAGTTCCAGGATCTGCTCTACCAGAACCTCGAGCGGGCCGGCGCGCAGTCGTCCGACCAGGGCACGGTGGTTCCCACCGGCGTGCAGATCGGCGGCGGCGTGAAGGCCGGCAGCACCTACCGGATCACCGGCCAGGGCGCGATGACCAACACGGCGAACACCTATGACCTGGCCATCCAGGGTCGCGGCTACCTGCAGGTGCTGATGCCGACCGGCGAGACGGCCTATACCCGGGCCGGCAACCTGTCGCTCAACGACCAGGGCCAGCTGGTGACCGAGGACGGCTACCAGATCCAGCCGTCGATCACGATCCCGGCGGACGCGGTCGACGTGACCATCTCCAAGGCCGGCCAGGTCCAGGTGACCAAGGCCGGCACGGCCGCCCCCGAGATCGCCGGCCAGATCGAACTGGCGACCTTCGTCAACGAGGCCGGCCTCGAGGCGATGGGCGACAACCTGTACATGGAAAGCGGCGCCTCGGGCCCGGCCACGACCGGCGCGCCCGGCACGGTCGGCTTCGGCCAGCTGCTGCAGGGCTACACCGAAGCCTCGAACGTCGACGCGGTCAGCGAGATCACCGCCCTGATCATCGCCCAGCGCGCCTACGAGATGAACTCCAAGGTCATCACCACGGCCGACCAGATGCTGCAGGCCGCCAACCAGGTGAAGGGCTAGTATGCGTCGCGCCCTCCTCGTCGCGCTCTGCGGGGCGCTGATCGCCGCGCCGGCGCTGGCCGGGACGGTCAGCCTGAAGGCCGATGTCTCCGATGGCGACGGCCGGGTGACCCTGGGCGATCTGTTCGACGGCGCCGGCGGCGCCGCGGGCGTACTGGTCGCGACCCGCACCGGCCCCTCGGTGGTGCTCGACGCCGCCGCCGTCCAGGGCCTGGCGCGGCGGTCGGGCCTGGACTGGACCAATCCGCAGGGCCTGCGCCGCATCATCGTGCGCGGCGGGGCGGCCGATGGCCCCTCCGCGACCGCGCAGCGCGGCAATGTCCAGGTCCTGACCTGGGCCCGCAGCCTCAACGCCGGCGACATCGTCCAGCCGGAAGACATGACCTGGACCAAGGTTTCCGGCGTCCCGGCCGACGCGCCGCGCGACGCGGACGCCGTGATCGGCATGGCCGCCAAACGCCCCCTGCGCGAAGGCGCCGTGGTCGCCCAGCGCGATGTCACGGCCCAGCAGGTCATCAAGGCCGGCGACACCGTCCAGGTCACCTGGTCCGACGGCGGCATCAGCCTGTCGCTGCAGGCCAAGGCGCTCGGCGCCGCGGCCGTCGGCCAGAGTTTCAACGTTCAGAATCCCGTCTCGAAGAAGGTCATCGAGGCGGTTGCGACCGCGCCCGGACAGGCCGTCACCGGCCCCGATGCGCAGCGGCTGAAGGCCGCCGGCTCCCCTCAGTACGCCGCCCGCTAGAGGAACAGTCCGATGCGTATCGTCACCCTCGCCGCCCTCGCCTTCCTGCCGCTGGCCGCCTGTTCGACCGTCAAGGAGGCCGTCGCCGGCCCGGAGCTGGCGCCGATCGGCTACCCCTCCGCCCTGGTGCCGCAGCAGCAGATGGTCCTCGCCGCGCCGGGCATGACCCCGCAGCCGGCCAGCGCCAACTCGCTGTGGCGCGCCGGGGCCCGCGCCTTCTTCGTCGACCAGCGCGCGTCGCGCATCGGCGACATCATGACGGTGCAGATCGACATCGACGATTCCGCCCGCACCCAGAACAACACCACCACCTCGCGCACGGCCGGCCAGACCATGGGCGTGCCGCACCTGTTCGGGCTGGAAAGCTCGCTGGGCAAGATCCTGCCCGGCGGCTTCGACCCCTCGGCGATGATCGAGACCGGCTCGACCAGCAACAAGGCCGGCGCCGGCGCGGTGACCCGGTCGGAGAAGATCAGCCTGACGGTCGCGGCCGTCGTCACCGGCGTGCTGCCCAACGGCAACCTGGTCATCCAGGGCACCCAGGAAGTGATGACCAACGGCGAGGTGCGCCGCCTGACCGTCTCGGGCATCGTCCGTCCGGAGGACATCTCCGCGGCCAACACGGTCCGGCACACCCAGATCGCCGAAGCCCGCATCGCCTACGGCGGCCGCGGCGACATCAGCCGCGTGCAGCGCACCCCCGCCGGCCAGGCCATCGTCGAGCGGTTCACGCCGTTCTGACGCAGGCCGTCGGGATCAGGATTTCTGAACCTCGCGGACATCGGCGCGTTCCTTCCTCGCGAAGGAGCATTCCGATGTCCCGACTGCCCGTCATGATCGCCGCCGTGGCCTGCGCCGCGCTCGGCAGCTGCGTCGCCGGCCCCGCCGCGCCCGGCTTCGCCTGGAGCTACCAGAACAACGCCGGCGAAGGCCCCAAGCTGGCCTACGGCGCGCCGTCGTCCGACAACGTCGTGCTGATGATGACCTGCGCGCCGGACACCCGGCGCGTCGATGTCTCGCTGATCGGCGGCTCGCCGCAGGGCGGACTGGTGCTGACCTCCGGCGACGCCCGCCAGACCGTGGCGGCCACGCTCGTCGCCTCGCCGGACACGGGCCAGATGATCGAGGGCTCGACCCACCTCGCCTCGCCGGCCCTGGCGCGGTTCGCCCGCACCGGCGACCTGTCGCTGGTGGATCGCGGCCGGACCGTGAGCCTCGACGCCACGCCGTCGGACCGCGCCAGCGTCAACCGCTTCTTCGCGGCCTGCAGCGCGTAGGTCGGGGTCTCGCAGGTCGGTGCGCTGGCATCGCGACGCCGAGTTGGCTCCTTCTTGCCCGCGCCGGGCAATCAGACGCTCTCAACGCCCGACATGGGTGGTTTCTCCCAGTTGCGGTCGCGCCCCATAGCGGACCTTCGAGAGACCGGCTCGTAAGCAGCCCCACTGAAACGTGCCTACGGTTCGTTTCGGGCTTGTCTCAGGCGGTATCTCGTCGGCGAACCTCCCGGCCCGACAGTTCCAGATCATTCTGCAATCACTGAGGTTTTCGTTTCCGCACAGAATCGCACGGTGCGAAGGTCCAGAGACAGTCGGCCAGTTCGGAGAGAAAATCGGCCGTTTCTTTGGAAACATGGTCCGAGGCCAGTTCGGACAAACCTTGCAATACACTGGGATTTTCTGGAACCGCCCGGCTCACGGAGGGATTTGTGGCCAGGGGCGATCGCGGTGCTCGCGGCAACCGGGGGGACCCCCCCGATTGCCGCGGCAGGACCATTAGGCCTTAGGCAAGAGCACCGCGTCGATCACGTGGATGACGCCATTGGTGCAGGCGATATCCGCAGTCACCACCTTGGCGCCATCGACGGTCACACCATCGGTGCCATCGACATGCACGGTTGCGCCGCCGGCGGTTGCCGCATCCATCACCTTACCCGTGACGTCTGCAGCCATTACCTGGCCGGGCAGGACGTGGAGCAGCAGGATCGCCGTCAGCTTGTCCTTGTTCTCGGGCTTTACGAGTTCTTCGACCGTGCCGGCCGGCAGCGCAGCAAACGCCTCGTCGGACGGGGCGAAGACCGTGAACGGGCCTGCGCTCTTCAGCGTATCGACCAGACCGGCGGCCGTGACCGCGGCGACCAGCGTCGTGAAGGCGCCCGCAGCCACGGCGGTATCGACGATATCATGCGTCACATCAGTCATGTTTTGTTCCTTTGGAACGGTCGGCATTTGGGAGGAGGAAGCGGTCTTCATAGAGACGACGCGCGCCGCAGATCGGGGGTAGAGACGCGCGTGCATCAAAGCGGCGCGAGCAGGTCGTCACCGCGACCGGCGTGTCCCACGGACCCCCGCGGCAGGACATACGGGCTTTGGGCCATCTGGTATTCGCTGCAATCCGCCCCGAGGATCAGGCGTCGTGCGGAGGGGGCGAACCATCGCACCCGGCAGGAAAACCGGCCATCGCCAGATGCGACGGGAGACGGTGTTGGCCGTTTCGTCACCCTGACCCGTCATCGCCAAGGAGAGATTGTCGTGAAGATCAAGGACAGGCCGGAATTTCGAAGCAAAGCCGCCGTACTGACGTTCGGGCCGGATGTGATGGTCGCAGAGGCCGTCTCCGTGATGAGCGAGCGCAATTACGGCGCCGCTGTCATCGTCGGCGCAGACCGCAAACCACTCGGCATCGTGACGGAACGCGATTTCATGCGCCGTCTGCTGAACAAGCGGATGAACCCGGATGAGACGACCCTCTCCCAGGTCATGACGAC
>CANJYY010000286.1 GCA_947479185.1 Caulobacteraceae bacterium | reverse complement strand
GGCAAGGCGCGGGGCAGCGTCCGCTGGCGGAGGCGCAAACTCCTGCGAGGGGCCTGGCGCTGTCCCGGCGCCGGTCATATGCCGCTCCACCACGCCCCCGATCGCCGCCAGCAGCGAGGGGACATACCTGCCGTCCAGCCAGGCTCCGCCGCGCGGATCAAACACCGCCTTCAACTCTTCGGCGACAAAGGACACGTCACCGCCTCGGCGGAAGACGGCCGAGATCATGCGGGTCAGCCCCACGGTCCAGGCGTAGTGGTCCATGTTGCGTGAGTTGACGAAGATCTCGAACGGCCGCCGGCCGTCGGCGTCGATCGTGTCATTGAGCGTGACATAGACGGCGTGATCGCTCTCGGGCCATTTGATCTTGTAGGTCATGCCCTCCAGGACCTGCGGACGGCTCGCCAGATGCGGTTCCAGCGGTCGGGCCGCCGCGACGGTCGGCGGCGCCGAAACGCTGAGCACCGATCCGGTTATGGCGTTGGGCCGATAGGTCGTCAGGCCCTTGCAGCCGAGCCGATAGCCATCGAGGTAGATGTCGGAGAACGACTCGAAACTGATGTCCTCGGGACAGTTGACGGTCTTGGAGATCGAACTGTCGACGAGGGTCTGGGCCGCTGCCTGCATACGCAGATGATCGGCGGGAACCAGGGTCTGGGCGCTGACGAACAGGCTCTCGGGCGGAGGCAGATCGCCGCGCAGGGACTTCCAGACCGTCAGGGCGTAGTCCTCAACATGCTCTTGCCGGGTCGACCCGTCGGCCTGCCGGACCTTGCGGCTGTAGGCATAGGCAAACACCGGCTCAACGCCTGATGAGACGTTGCCGGCGAGGATCGAGGTCGTGCCGGTTGGCGCAATCGAGGTGAGGCAGCCATTGCGAAGCCCGTGGGCGCGAACCAGGTCGAGGGTCTCCTCATCCAGAGACACCAGGTTTGGCCGATCCAGCATGGAGTCCTGATAGAGCGGGAACATCCCCTTCTCGGCCGCAAGGCGCGCCGAGGTCCGGTAGGCCTCCCTCTTGATGACGCCCAACCACCGCTTCGTCAGCTCAACCGCCCGATCATCGCCATAGCGAGCGCCGCAGAAAGTCAGGGCGTTGGCTAGGCCGGTGATCCCCAGCCCCAGCCGCCGCTTCCACCGCGCCTCTGTTTCCTGGGCTTCGAGCGGGAAACGGGAGATGTCGATGACATTGTCGAGGAAGCGCACTGCCGTGCGCGTCAGTTGACCCAGCTCTTCCTCATCGATCCCCGCGTTCGCCTCGAAGGGCGACCGCACCAGCCGGGCCAGGTTGATCGAGCCGAGCAGACAGGCGCCGTAAGGCGGCAGCATCTGCTCACCGCACGGATTGCTGGCGAGGATCTCCTCGCAGTAGGCGAGATTGTTGGCGGCGTTGACCCGGTCAATGAAGATTACGCCGGGCTCGGCGCTGTCATATGTCGCGCGCATCAGTTGCGCCCATAGATCCGCCGCCGGCAGGACGCGATGCACCTTGCCGCCGAAGGTCAAGGGCCAGTCGTCGCCGGCCTTGAGCGCCGCCATAAAGGCGTCGCTGACCAAGACTGACAGGTTGAAGTTCCGAAGCCGTCCGGCGGCCCGCTTGGCGTCGATGAATGCCTCGATGTCAGGGTGATCGATGCGCAGACAGCCCATCATCGCGCCACGGCGTCGCCCGGCGGACATGATCGTGCGGCACATGGCGTCCCATACATCCATGAAGCTGAGCGGACCCGAGGCGTCAGCCGCCACGCCGGACACGAAGGCCCCCGCAGGCCGGATGGACGAGAAGTCCATGCCGACCCCGCCACCTTGCTGCAGGGTCAGCGCCGCCTCCCGCACATGGTCAAAGATGCCGCCCAGATCGTCCGGGATCTTCCCCATGACGAAGCAGTTGAACAGGGTCACCGACCGGGCCGTGCCGGCGCCGGCAATGATCCGTCCGGCGGGCAGGAAGCGATGATCGCGCAGGGCCTCGTAGAACTCGGCCTCGATCGGCTCCCGGATCTCCGGGTCTTCGGCCGTGGCGACCGCATGGACAATGCGCCGCCACGTGTCCTCGACCGCGCCCTCGCCCGGCTCGCCCTGCGGCGTGAAACGGTATTTGCTGGACCAGATTTCGCCGGCAAGCGGAGTATCGAACGCCATGGGACGCCTCATTGGAAGTCATCCGGCAGGCTTCCAGAGTCCCTGCGGCGCCCGCTAGGGCGGCGGCGCTGTCGCACCCGAAGATATTTGGCAGGCCGACGCTTGCTGAGGATCAACCGCGAGCGCGGCGGGCTTCAAGGCGCTCACGGTCGACACGGTCTAGGCTCCGGCCAAAGGAGACACCTATGCCGTTTGACAGCGCCGTCGCCGCGGAGCGCATGCTGGAGAATGCGTGGACCCAGGCCGGTCCCGCCGCCCTGATCGACCACATCGTTCAGCGTTTCCATGACGTTCATCGGGCCCAGTTCCCGAAGGCCATCGCTCTCGCCCGGCGTGTTGAGGCCGTCCATCAGGATCATCCCCGTTGTCCACGGGGCCTTGCCGACCACCTCGCGGTGATGGCTGACCACCTGATCTCGCATCAGGCTCGGGAAGAAGCTGTTCTGTTTCCCCTGATGCTGGCCGGGGGTCACCCCATCATCGGTCACCCGATCAGCCGGATGGAAGCGGAACACCGCGATGTCGACGAGCAGCTCCTGCGTCTGGCCATGCTGACCACCGATTGCACGCCGCCTACGGACGCCTGTGGCTCCTGGCGCTTGCTCTACCGCGCCTGCCAGGAAATCACCGGCGATCTGCGCGAGCACATGCGGCTGGAGAACAACATCCTGTTCCCGATGTTCCTGGACGGATCCTAAAGGTCGAGGACCTCGACCCGGTCACCCGAAGGGGCCGCCGGCGCGCCGGGTCTGCGGCGTACGAGCAGGTCTGACGCCGCCAGAGCCCGTTGGGCGGAAGAGTCCTGGTCGTCCATCAGGCTGACACCGCCCTGATCGGTCCGAGCCCGGTGGAAGGTCTCCCGATTGCCCTCGTGATCCATCGATCCGACAAGCGTCATTGATCGCCAGGCCCATGCCTTGCGAGGATTGCGCCCGCCCAGGCCGGCCAGCAGCGGGGCGAGGAACAGGCGCGCCGTCACCAGAGCCGAGGTCGGATTGCCGGGCAGGCCGACGATGATCGCCCCGCCTGCGCGGCCAACCCACACCGGCTTTCCCGGCTTGATAGCGACCTTGCTGAACAGCAGGTCCAGACCCAGGGGCGAGAACATCTCGCGGGCGAAGTCCCGCTCGCCAACGGACGCGCCGCCGGTGACCACCACCACATCGGCCTCAGCTACGGCCAAGGCCGCCGCAGCTCCCAGGTTCGAGAGGTCATCGCCGCAGAGCCGGCGAGATACGACTTCTGCGCCCCAGTCCTCCGCGAGGGCTGCGACTCCGAAGGAAACGCTTTCGGGGATCGCGTCGGGCCGAAGACCCGGGGTCCCGGGCGCGGCGAGCTCATCGCCCGTGGCGAGGATCGCGACCGTGGGGCGGCGGTAGACGTCGAGGATCGCCAGATTGGCGGCGGCGGCGGCGACCATCCGTTGTGCATTCAGACGACGACCTGACGGCACGAGCAGGTCGCCTGCCTGAAAGTCGGAGCCCGACGGCCGAATGTGTCGTCGCCCGCAAGGAGCGTGGTCGAACCCGGCAAGATCGCCCTCCCGTCGCACCTCTTCCTGGATGACCACACGATCCGCGCCGTTCGGCACAGGCGCGCCGGTGAAGATGCGGATGCAGCCGCGTTCCGGCAGCGGCCCGGCGAACCCGGCGCCGGCGAAAGACTCGCCTGCCACAGGCAGACTTGCGGGCGTCAGCGCGAGGTCGGCATCACGGACGGCGTAGCCATCCATCGCCGAGACGGCGGATGAAGGTGACGCGCGACCGGCCAGCACCGGCGTCGCCAGCACCCGTCCGCGCGCCTCGCAAAGCGCCACGGTTTCAGTCCCGAGCGGACGGGCGATACCTGCAATCAGGACGGCCGCCTCATCGAACGTGATCACGGGCAGACATCCCGGAAGCGCGGGATCTGGCCTACCAGCGAACACGGCTTGAACCGGCTGTCGAGCTCCATCGACAGGACCAGATCCCACGCGTCCCGACAGGCGCCGGTCGACCCGGGCAGACAGAAGACAAAAGTATCCCCGGCCTGACCGGCGAAGGCGCGCGACTGCAGCGTGGCGACCCCGACGGTCCCCTGGCTCGCCTGGTGAAAGACGACGGAGAAGCCATCCATCTCGCGCCGGAACAG
>CANJYY010000285.1 GCA_947479185.1 Caulobacteraceae bacterium | reverse complement strand
GCGACTCAACTGAGTCGAATGTGAGTCGGCGGGCGATCAAGTGCCCGCTTCAGGTGAAAAACCCAAGTTGAGCCTATCTCAGCTTGAGCATGAACCTGTGGATGAACGCCGGGATCGGTGGACTAGAGGTTCTCGCGCAGCCAGGCGGCCGCTTTGGCCACCGGGTTGGCGCCGGGATCCAGAGGTTCGCGCCGCAGCTTGGCCGAGGCCAGCGCCTTGGCGGAAACCGCCTCACGGGGGCCGAAGGCGTGACGGTGCAACACCCCGGCCGCCGCGCAGAAGGCGGGACCCGAGGCGGCGTCCGCCAGGTGCGGCACCCGGCGCGGACGGCCCAGACGCACGGGGCGGTCGAAGACGCGCACGGCCACTTCCCTGACGCCGGCCAGTTGGCTCGCGCCGCCGGTCAGCACCAGGCCCGCGCCGGGCTCAACCGGCGCGCCCGACGCCTTCAGCCGGTCGCGGAGCAGTTCCAAGGTCTCTTCCACGCGCGGGGCGATGATGCCCTTCAGCAGCGAGCGCGGGGCGATCACCGGGCCTGCGCCCGGATCGTCGCCGCGCGGCGGCGCCTCGATCATCTCGCGGTCCTCGTTGGCCGAGGCGATGGCCGAACCGTGCAGGGTCTTCAGCCGCTCGGCGCCGGCGCGGGAGGTGGAGAAGCCGCGGGCGATGTCCTGGGTCACATGCTCGCCGCCGACGGCGAGGCATTCGACGTGGACCAGGCTGCCGCCGCTGAACACGGCGGCGGAGGTCACGCCGGCGCCCATGTCGATGCAGATGGCCCCGAGGTCCATCTCGTCTTCCTCGAGGGCCGCCAGGGCCGAAACGAACGGCGCCGCCACCACGCCCTCGAACTGCAGGTGCGCGCGCTCCACGCAGTGTCCCAGGGTCTGGAAAATGGTCTCGGCGATCGAGACGACGACGAGATCGACGCCGAGCGACTTGCCGAACATGGCGCGCGGGTCGCGCACGCCCTTCTGGGCGTCGACCGACCAGGCGATCGGCAGGATGTGCAGCGGCCGGCGACCGGGCAGCCGGATCTGGTCCAGCGCCGCGGCGAGCGCCCGCGAACAGTCGTTGTCGGAGATCGGCCGGGCGCCGATCGAGACACGCGCCGAGACGCGGTCGCTGCGCATCTGGCCGCCGGCCGTGGCGATGGTCACGCCCTGGACGCTGACGCCGGCGACCGACTCGGCCCGCTCGACGGCCAGGGCGATGGCTTCGGCGGCCTCGTCCATGCTGGAGATCGTCGCGCCCTTGACGCCGCGCGACTGGACATAGCCCACGCCGGCCGTGGTCAGGGTGCGGTCGGAGCGGCGCACGCCGTCGGGCTTCATGACGAAGCAGGCGACCTTCGAGGCGCCCAGATCCACCGCTGCGATCACCGGCTGACGGGCGAGCGCCGCCTTCAGGCTGTCGCCAGCCTGTTTGCGATCATCCTGCCGCGTCAAAGTCTTTGCCACCCGAAACTCCCAACAGTCCTATGCGCCGCCCGAAGCGAGAGGCTCGCCCGGCAGCGGCGCCCCGCGCGGGCGCACGGCGACAACGCCGGGCTCACGCAGGTCGATACGTTCAAATCCCAGCTCGAGGATGCGCTGGCGCTGATCGAGCTGGTCCAGCTGGATCAGGGCCGACTCCTCCTCGACGGCGGGCAGTTGCACCAGCCCGCCGTCCTTCAGCCGCAGGTCCCAGCGACGGCCGTCGACGCGAACGATGGCCTCCAGCCGCTCGACCAGGCGCGGCCGCGAGTTCACCGCCTGCAGGATCCGGGCGGCGCCTTCATTGGCGCCCTCCCCGACGATCAGCGGCAGCTGCGGGAAGCGCCCGGCGTCGGCTTCCGGAATAAGCCGGCCGCCAGCGTCGATGACCATGGTCCGGCCGCGGTTCTGCCAGACCGCGAGGGTCTGACGTTCGCGGACGGCGACGACGACGGTGTCGGGCAGCAGACGCACCACCTGCGCGTCCTGAACCCAGCCCACGCCTTCAACCGATTTGCGGATCGCTTCCAGATCAATGTCGAGAATCGGCTGGCCCAGTTGCAGGCCGGTCGAAGCCAGGATGGCCTGCTCGGCCATCGGTGAGGCGCCCTGAACGTGAACTCTGGCCAGCTTGAAGCCCAGGCCGGCCGTCTGGCCGGCGACGGCATGCTGGGTGTTCCGGGCCAGCGCCTGGGCGCGATGACCCGTGGCGAGGGTGACGATCAGGCCGACGCCGAACACCGCGCCGGCGGCCATGATGGCGATCCGGGGCGGCAAGCCAACGCCACGGGCAGCCCGCAGCTTGGCAGCGGTCTGTGGCCCCTTGGCGGAGGCGCGGGGTTTTCCCTGGCTGACGGGCGCTTTGGCCCTGGGCCTGGCGTTACTGCGCCGAGCCCCCCGCAATGTCGCGGGCATACGCGTCCTCCACGATCCAGAGCACCAGTTGGTCGAACGTCATTCCGAGATGGGCCGCCTGCTCAGGAACCAGAGAGGTGGGTGTCATTCCGGGCTGCGTGTTGACCTCCAAGAGGACCAGAAGACGCTTAACGGGGTCATAACGAAGATCACTTCTGGTCACCCCTCGGCAACCAAGAGCGGCATGGGCGAGCTCGGCCAGGCGCAGGGCGCGGTCGAAGTCTTCCTCGGGCATCCGGGCGGGCACCACATGCTGGGAGCCGCCTTCGGCGTATTTGGCGTCGTAATCGTAGAATCCGGACGTCGGAACGATCTCGGTGACCGTCAAAGCCTTGCCGTCCCTGACCGCGACGGCCAGCTCGAGCCCGTCGATGTAGGGCTCGATCATAACTTCGTCACCGTAGGTCCAGGACGGGGCGATCAGCTCCTGCGGCGGCCGGTTGGCCCCGTCGAACACCAGGAACACCCCGACAGAGGAGCCCTCGGCGTTCGGTTTCACGACGTAGGGCGGCTCCATGACGTGACGTTCGGCCGCGGCGAAGCGGTTGAACAATCCGCCGCCCGGCACGATCACGCCGGCCGCTGCGAGCACGGCCTTGGACTTGGCCTTGTCCATGGCCAGGGCCGAAGCCAGCACGCCGCAGTGGGTATAGGGGATGCCGATGGTCTCCAGCACGCCCTGGACGCAGCCGTCCTCGCCCCATTCGCCGTGCAGGGCGTTGAAGCAGACGTCGGGCTTGAGGGCCGTCAGCACCTGGGCGAGGTCGCGCCCGGCGTCGACGCGGCTGACCTTCGCGCCGAGATTTTCCAGCGCCGTGGCGCAGGCCGCGCCGGAGACGAGACTGACCTCGCGCTCGGAGGACAGGCCGCCGAGCAGAACGGCGACGTGGCGGCCGGCCAGGGGAAGGGACATGCGGGGCTCCAGAAGGTTCGGCGGTGCTTTAGCCGCGATAGCAGGCAGCTGTTAAGCCGTCGCTTCGATCGCATGGATTTTCAGCGGAGGAAGATTCCTGCTTGCTCCCCGCTTGCCGGGGAGCTGTCAGGCAGAGCCTGACTGAGGGGTCAGCGCCGGACTGATCGGAAAGGCCTGAATTCAGGACAGTGCCGCTCGCATTGGCGCTGCCCCCTCCACCACACTTCGGGCGGTCCCCCTCCCCGGCTTCGCGGGGAGGTTCGACCGTTCCTACGGCGCCGGTTTGGCGCGGAAATCGGCCTCGCTCTGGGCCAGCATGTAGAGCAGCGCCGCCCAGGCGGCGACGTTCTGGTTCAGCTGGGCCGGGTCGACCTTGTCGATGGTGTCGTCGCCCGAGTGATGCAGGTCGAAATAGCGCAGCGCGCTCTGGCGCAGGGTGAACACCGGCACGCCGGCCTCCTGCAGGCCCTCGACATCCGACCCGCCGAACGGCGCCGGATCGCGCGAGACGTAGATCTTCAGCGGGGCCAGCACGGTGGCGAGTTCGGCCAGGGCCGGGTCCTTCAGCGCGTCCTTGGGCAGCATCAGGCTGTAGATGGCGTCGGCGCCGAGATCGCTCTCGCTGGCCATGACCAGGTTCGGGACCTCGTCCTTGTGCGCGGCCAGATAGGCCTCGCTGGAGCCGCCGGTCTCTTCCGAGCCCCACATGACCACGCGGATCGTACGGCGCGGGTGTTTGGGCAGGTCACCGATCAGCTTCGCCGCCGCCGTGGTGATGGCGATGCCCGAGGCGTCGTCGATGGCGCCCGTACCCGGATCCCAGCTGTCGAGGTGGCCGCCGATGACAATGACCTCCTCGGGCTTGCCGCTGCCGGGGATGTCGCCGGAGATGTTCCAGGCGACGCCCTTGGGGTCGAGCGTCGAGGCCAGGTTGAGCTTGATGCGCACCGGGCCGCGCGCGGCCAGCCGCTCGATCAGCTC
>CANJYY010000284.1 GCA_947479185.1 Caulobacteraceae bacterium | reverse complement strand
GCTGGGCCAGTTCGACCTGGTCGGCATCCCGCCGGCGCCGCGCGGCATGCCGCAGATCGAGGTCATCTTCGACATCGACGCCAACGGCATCGTGCACGTCACGGCCAAGGACAAGGCGACCAGCAAGGAACAGTCGATCCGCATCCAGGCCAACGGCGGGCTGTCGGACGCGGATATCGACAAGATGGTCCGCGAGGCCGAAGCCAACCGCGCCGAGGACGAGAAGCGCAAGGCCGCGGTCGAATCCCGCAACCAGGCCGACACGGCGATCCATTCGACCGAGAAGATGCTGGCCGAGCACGGCGACAAGGCCGGCCCCGAGGTGCGCAGCGCCATCGAGTCGGCGCTTGAGGAGCTCAAGGGCGTGCTCGACAGCGGCGACTCCGACGCCATCACCGCCAAGAGCGAAGCGCTCAAGGAAGCGGCGATGAAGCTCGGCGAGGCCATGTACAAGGCCCAGGGCGAGGCGGGCGGCGACGCCGGCGAAGCCCCCAAGGACGACGGCGTGGTCGACGCCGAGTTCGAGGAAGTCGACGGCGACGACAAGAAGTCGGCGTGACATCGCGCCTCATGGCGGCGACCGGCCCCCTCATGGCGAAAGCCGTGCCGGGGACCGTCGCCGCCGCCTTCGCGAACGCGGGAAAGTCCCGCCCGACTCGTCTGGTCCCAGGCTTGCAGTCGGGCGGGCGAACTCCCACCTCTGGGATTGCTCGGTTTTTCGGTGATGCCGGCTGATGCGTGACTATTACGAAATTCTGGGCGTCGATCGCGGAGCCGACGAGGCTGCGCTGAAGAGCGCCTTCCGCAAGCAGGCGATGGAGCACCATCCCGACCGCAACGGCGGTTGTGAGGACGCTGAAGCCCGCTTCAAGGAAATCAACGAGGCCTATTCGGTCCTCTCCGACCCGCAGAAGCGCGCGGCCTATGACCGCTTCGGCCATGCCGGCGTCAACGGCGCGGGCGGCGGCGGTGGCGGCCAGCAGGGCTTCGGCGACGTGCACGACATCTTCAACGAGGTGTTCGGCGACGCGTTCGGCGAGATGTTCGGCGGCGGCCGCCGGCGTCAGAACAGCGGCCCGGCCCGCGGCCAGGACCTGCGCTACGATCTGGAGATCACCCTTGAGCAGGCGTTTGCCGGCTCCGAGGTCGAGATCACCGTCCCGGCCTCGATCACCTGCGAATCCTGCGAAGGCTCCGGCGCCAAGCCGGGCACGGCCCCCACGGTCTGCGGCAGTTGCGGCGGCGCGGGCCGGGTCCGGGCGACCCAGGGCTTCTTCGCCATCGAACGGACCTGCCCCCGCTGCGGCGGCTCGGGCAAGCTGATCCTCGACCCCTGCAAGAGCTGCAGTGGCCACGGCCAGGTGCGCCGCCAGCGCACCCTGCAGGTCCGCATTCCCGCCGGCGTCGACGACGGCGCCCGTATCCGCCTCGCCGGCGAGGGCGACGCTGGCCAGCGCGGCGGTCCGCGCGGCGACCTTTACATCTTCCTGTCGGTGGCCCCGCACGACCTGTTCGAGCGCGACGGCCTGGATCTGCTCTGCACCGTGCCGGTGCCGATGTGCGTCGCCGCGCTCGGCGGCGAGATCGAGGCCCCCTGCCTGACCGGCGGCGACGACTGCGACGGTGAGTGCCGCATCCCGGTCAAGGTGCCGGAAGGCACCCAGACGGGCCGCACCATCCGCCTCAAGGGGCGCGGCATGCCGTCCCTGCGCGGACGCGAGCGCGGCGACCTGCTGGTCGAGATGTTCGTCGAGACCCCGACCCATCTCAGCGCCCGGCAGAAGGAGCTGATGCGCGAGCTGGCCGAGTCCTGTGGTGAGCAGCAGCACCCCAAGGCCGCCGGCTTCATGGGCAAGGCGAGCAAGTTCTGGGGCGGCGTTACCGGCAAGGCCTGATCGGCGCCGACGCGCCTTTCGCCCCGGCAGATCGGCGCGCCATGGTCTCTTCCGGAAACGGGAAGGGGTCAGGGATGTTGCGCCCGCTGATGGGTCGGGCCGCGGCCCTGGCGCTGTCGCCGGCCGGGTCGTCTCGCTCGACACGCGCGACGTCGGGGGCTGGCCGGCGCGCGCGACGGTTCATGGACTCGCTCACGCTCGGCGCAGTCAACGATATCTGATCCGGCGACGCGCCCGGCCGCGAAACCCTTAACGCCCCCCGCGAACCCCGCTAGGGTCGCGCCCGATGAACGCCCCGCTCCCCCCCGGCCAGACCGCGCCCGACGCCACCGGCGCCACGCCCGTGATGCTGCAGTATTTCGAGGCCAAGTCGCGTCAGCCCGACGCCCTGGTCTTCTTCCGCATGGGCGACTTCTACGAGCTGTTCTTTGACGACGCGATCAAGGCGGCGGCGGCGCTCGGCATCGCCCAGACCTTTCGCGGCACGCACAACGGCCAGCCGATCCCCATGGCCGGCGTGCCGGTCCACGCCGCCGAGGCCTATCTCGCCAAGCTGATCCGCGCCGGCTTCAAGGTCGCCGTCTGCGAGCAGATGGAGAACCCGGCCGAGGCCCGCAAGCGCGGCTCCAAGGCCATCGTCCATCGCGACGTGGTGCGCATCGTCACCCCCGGCACCCTGACCGAGGACGGCCTGCTGGACGCGCGCGGGGCCAACCGGCTGGCGGCCATCGCCCTGCGCGGCGGCCAGGCGGCGGTGGCCAGCGTCGAGCTGTCGACCGGCGAGGTGGAGAGCCTGCTGATCGCGCCCTCGGGCCTGTCGGCGGCGCTGGCCGCCCTGCAGCCGTCGGAGATCCTCGTCCCCGACCGCCTGTTCGCCGACGAGACGGTCAACCTGGCCCTCAAGAGCGCCGGCGGCGTGGTTCAGCCCGTGGCACAGGCCCTGGCCGAACCGGCCGCCTCCGAGGCGCGGCTCAAGCGGCTGTATGGCGTCGACACCCTCGACGGCTTCGGCGGCCTGGCCGGGGCGGAAATCTCGGCGCTGGGCCTGATCGCCGCCCATCTGGAAATGACCCAGGCCGGCAAGCTGCCGGCCCTGTCGCCGCCGCGCCGGGCGGGCGAGGCCGACGTGATGGCCATCGACCCGGCCACCCGCACCAGCCTCGAGATCGAGCGCACCACGGGGGGCCACCGCGAGGGCTCGCTGCTCGGCAGCATCGATCGCTGCGTCACCGCCGCCGGCTCGCGGATGCTGGCCGCGCGGCTGGCGAGGCCGCTGCTCGACCCCGCCGCCATCGACACGCGGCTGGACGCCATCCAGTGGCTGCTCGAACGCCGCCAACTGCGCGAGCGGCTGCGCGACGCGCTCAAGCGCTCCGGCGACCTGGCGCGCGCCCTGTCGCGTCTGGCGCTCGGCCGCGGCGGTCCGCGTGATCTCGGCGTGCTGCGCGACGGGCTGAAGACCGGCGAGGCCCTGTCCGGCCTGGTCGTCGACGCCGGCGACAGCCTGACCGCCCCGCCGTTCGAGATCGAGATGGCCCTGGCGGCGGTCAATCCGTCGCTGTCGGCCGATCTGTCAGGCCTGCTGGCCCAGTTGGAGACGGGCCTCGGCCCCGACCTGCCGGCCCAGGCCCGCGACGGCGGCTTCGTCGCCGCCGATATCCGCCCCGAGCTCGACCAGGCCCGCGCCCTGCGTGACGACAGCCGCCGGGTGATCATCGCCCTCGAAAGCCGGCTGGCCGCCGACAGCGGCGTGCCGCTGAAGATCCGCCACAACGCGGTGCTCGGCTATTTCGTCGAGACCACGGCCGGCAAGGCCGACCCGCTGTTCCAGCCGCCGCACAACGCGACCTTCATCCACCGCCAGACCCTGGCCAACCAGGTGCGGTTCACCACCGTCGAGCTGGCCGATCTGGACGCGCGCATCGCCCAGGCCGGCGAGCGGGCGCTGGCCATCGAGGTGGCCACCTTCGAGGCCTGGCGCGAGGCCGCCTGCGCCCTGGCCGCGCTGCTGCAGGCCGCCGCCCGGGCGCTCGCCACCCTCGATGTCGACGCCGGCCTGGCCGAATGGGCCGAGGACCAGCAGGCCGTCCGCCCGGTCGTCGACAAGGGCTTCGGCTTCGACGCGAGGGGCGGCCGCCATCCGGTGGTCGAGGCCGCCGTCAAGCGCGCCGGCGAGCCGTTCACGCCCAACGACTGCCGCCTCGACGGCTCGGGCGAGACCGGCGCCCGCCTGTCGATCGTCACCGGCCCGAACATGGCGGGTAAATCGACCTTCCTGCGCCAGAACGCCCTGCTGGCGGTGATGGCCCAGGCCGGCTGTTTCGTGCCGGCCAAGGCGCTGAAGATGGGCGTGGTCGACCGGCTGTTCAGCCGCGTCGGCGCCGGCGACGACCTG
>CANJYY010000283.1 GCA_947479185.1 Caulobacteraceae bacterium | reverse complement strand
CCGCTGCGGTGAAGGAAAAGACCGGGGCCAAGGGCCGCGGCCTGTTCATGCCGCTGCGCCGGGCCCTGACGGGCCTGGACCATGGTCCGGAGATGGGCCCGCTGCTGCCGCTGATCGGTCATGACAAGGCGGCCCGCCGGCTGACCGGCGAAACCGCCTGAGTTCGTTCAGGTAAGGCTGGACACGGCCCGGTCGGTCGGGTGGGCGCCAAGGTCGGCGCTCATTGCCAGCACCGCCGGGACCACCGCCTCGACCGCGTCGACCGACCGCCAGGCGTCGGCGAAGTTGGCCGGCGACAGCTTTTCGCGGATCGTGTGGTGGAACAGCTCGAACAGCGGGTCCCAGAAGCCGCGCGGATTGTAGAATACCACCGGCTTGGCGTGCAGGCCGAGCCGCTGCCAGGACAGCAGCTCGACGATCTCTTCCAGCGTGCCGATGCCGCCGGGCAGCACGACGAAGGCGTCCGAGCGCTCGAACATCAGCATCTTCCGCTCGTGCATCGAGTGGACGACGATGGTCTCGACGTCGTCGAACGGCTGCTCACGGCCCTGCAGGAAGTCGGGAATGATGCCCAGCACCCGGCCGCCGCCGTCATGCGCGCCGCGCGCGCTGGCCCCCATCAGGCCCACCCCGCCGCCGCCGTAGACGAATTTCAGGCCGGCGGCCGCGATTTCCGCCCCGATCGCATGGGCCGAGGACAGGAACTGCGGGTCCGCGTCGTTGGACGATCCGCAATAGACGCAGATCGAATCCACGTGGGCAGGCTGGCTGGACATCTCCTCAGGGCTCCGGGGATGAAAAAGGCGCGCTTGCGGGCGCGCCGTGGGACTATCATTGGCATGATCGGTTTTTGAGGGCGGGGTTGCAAGCGTGGTGTCGGGACGTTGGATCGCCTGGGCGGGACTGTTGTCGCTGTTGCTCGTCGGGGCCTGTGGCGACGGCGGGCGGCCGGTGTGGAAGACGGATGCCGCCAAGCCCGCCCCGGTCGACGGCTATCTGACGCCGCCGCGCGTCCTGTCCGCCAGAAGCGGCCCCACGGGGATCGCCATCTCCGGTCTCGCCGCGCCCGGCGCGCCGGTGCGCCTGGGTGAACCGACCGGCGACATGCATCCGGGCCAGGCCGACTCCGGCGGGCAGTGGACCATCGTGGTTCCGCCGGCCGCCGGTCTGCGGCTGTTCGGCGTCGCCATGATCGTCGAGGGACAGACGGTGCAGGCCGAGGGCTATGTCGCCGTGGCGCCCGACGGCCGGACCGCCATGCTGCGCGCCGGCGCCGGGGCCCTTGTGGTCTCGCCCGCGTCGCGCCGCCCGCTGATCCTGGCCCTGGACTTCGACCGCGATGGCGCGGCGATGATTTCCGGCATCGGCACGGTCGGGGCGGAGATCGGCCTGCGGCTCGACCACACGGCCGCCGGCGGCACGACCATCGACCGGCAGGGCCGCTACAGCTTCGCGCTGAGCCGGCCGATCACGCCGGCGACGCATGAACTGGAAATGTCGGGCGAGGGGGGCGAGACGGTGGTGGTCGTCGCCACCGACCGGCCGCCGGCGCTCGACCGGCCGTTCCGGGCCGCCCGGCTGCCCAACGCCTGGCGCATCGACTGGATGACGCCCGGCGGCGGCGCCCAGACGACGCTGCTGTTTGACACCCCCGCTCCGGAGTCCCGCTGATGCGCGGCCACGCCCCCCGCACCCGCCGTCCCGCGGAGACGCCGGCCCCGCAGCCGGAGGCCGAGCCGCGCGTGCGGCCCCTGGCGGCGCTGAAGGACCTGGCCGGACTGGTCCTGCGCTCGAAGGCGCCGGGCCTGACCTGGCGGCTGACGGTCGCCTCGATTCTGACCCTCGGCGGCAAGATCGCCGGCGTGACCGCGCCGCTGCTGCTCGGGGCGGCGGTCAACCGGCTGTCGGCAGGGCAGAGCGCCGGGGTCCAGGTCGGCGCCGCCTTCGCCGGTCTGGCGCTGGGCTGGGCCGCGATCCGGTTCATCGCCGCCGCCGCGCCCCAGGCCCGTGACGCGATCATCACGCCGGTAGCCCAGGCGGCCCAGGCGCGGGCGGCCTCCGAGACCTTCGCCCACGCCCTGTCGCTGTCGATGGACTTCCACCAGAGCAAGCGGACCGGTTCGCTGTCGCGGGTCATCGACCGGGGCGCACGGTCAATGGACTTCCTGCTGCGGGCGCTGGTGTTCAACCTGGCCCCGACCGTGATCGAACTGTTCATCGCCGCCGGGGTGCTGGCCGGCAAATATGACTGGCGTTTCGCCGCCGTCGCCGTGGCCACTGTGGCGGTCTACATCGTGCTGACCTTCACGGTGTCGGACTGGCGCATCGCCCACCGCCGGGCGCTCAACGACGCCGACCAGGAGGCCGCCGGCCGCGCCGTCGACGCCCTGATCAACTACGAGACGGTCAAGACCTTCGGCGCCGAGTCGCGCGCCGTGGCCAACTACGAGGTGGCGCTGGGCCACTACGCGGCGGCCCAGGTCAAGGCGACCAACTCCCTGACCCTGCTCAACGCCCTGCAGTCGGGGATCATGAGCGTCGGCCTCGCCCTGATGGCGGTGATGGCCGGTTGGGAGGCTTCGGAGGGGCGCCTGGGCCCCGGCGACGTCACCGCCGCCGTGCTGATCATGATCAACCTCTATGCGCCGCTCAACATCCTGGGCTTCGCCTATCGCGAAATCCGTCAGTCTTTCATAGACATGGAGGCGATGCTTGACCTTCGCCGGCAGGCGCCGGACGTGGCCGAGGCGCCGGACGCCACCGAGCTGCCGGCCGCGCCGGCGGGGCAGGGCGGCGAGGTGGTGTTCGACACGGTGTCGTTCCGCCACGGTGCGCGGTCCGAAGGGATCAGCGACGTCAGCTTCCGCGCCCGGCCCGGGACCACGGTGGCTCTGGTCGGGCCGTCAGGGGCGGGCAAGACCACGCTGGTGCGGCTGGCCCTGCGGCTCATCGATCCCCAGTCGGGCGGCGTGTCGATCGACGGGGTCGACCTGCGCCGGCTGAAGGTGGCCGCCCTGCGTCGCGCTGTGGCCCTGGTGCCGCAGGACGTGGCCCTGTTCAACGATACCCTGGAGGCCAACATCGCCTTCGGCCGCCCCGACGCCACGCCCGAAGAGGTGGTGGCCGCCGCGGCGGCCGCCGAGCTGTCGAGCTTCATCGAGGGGCTGCCGGACGGCATGGCGACCAAGGTCGGGGAGCGCGGGCTGAAGCTGTCCGGCGGCGAACGTCAGCGTGTCGGCCTTGCCCGCGCCCTGCTGGCCGATCCGCGCGTGCTGATCCTCGACGAGGCGACCAGCGCCCTCGACTCCCGCACCGAGGCGGCGATCCAGGACACCCTGCGCCGGGCCCGCAAGGGCCGCACGACGCTGGTGGTGGCCCACCGCCTGTCGACCATCGCCGACGCCGACGAGATCCTCGTGCTCAAGAAGGGCCGTATCGTCGAACGCGGCCCGCACGACGCCCTGCTGGCCGCCGGCGGCGAGTACGCCACCCTGTGGAAGCGCCAGACGCGGGGTCGGTAGGGGATCCTGCCCCGGGACTGGTCAAGCTGTCCCTTGGGACTGCTTGCCCTGTCCCTGACTGCGCTGGCGGGGACAGGTTATCCAGCCCCAAGGGACAGGATAACCTGTCCCCGCTAGAGCGCCGGACGCGCGGCCGCCTCTACCGCTCCGGCCGCTCGTAGTGCTGATAGCCTTCGTCCGCCACCTGCGCGTCCTCGTTGACCCGCTGACGGTCCGACCAGGCCTGCTTGCCGCGGACGGCCAGCCAGATATTGCGGAACCGGCGGGCCAGGGTCTTGGGCGCGGCCAGGGCGGCCGGGGTCAGGAACAGGGTCAGCAGGGTGGCGAAACTCAGGCCCCAGACCACGGCGGCGGACAGCTGGACCCACCACTCCGAGCCCGGCGATTTGTACTCGATGTCGCCGACGCGGAAGTTGGGGTGGATCTGGAACATCAGCGGCAGCAGGCCGACAACCGTCACCAGCGTGGTCAGCATGACCGGCCGGAACCGCTGCACGGCCGCGCGCATGGCCGCCACGTCGGCGTCGAAGCCCTGTCGCCGCAGCTGGTAGTAGGTGTCGACCAGCACGATGTTGTGGCCCACGACCACCCCGAACAGGGCGATGATCCCGGTCCCCATCATGATGATCGAGATGTAGTCGAAGGTGTGCAGCAGGTTGACCTGCACTCCCAGGAACACCCCGACGGTCGAGATGACCACGGCCGACAGCGTCACCAGCACGCCATAGAAGCTGTTGAACTGCCACAGCAGGATCACGCCCATCATGAAGAT
>CANJYY010000282.1 GCA_947479185.1 Caulobacteraceae bacterium | reverse complement strand
GACGCTGGACGAACTGGCCCGCCGCTATCCCAAGGCCCCGACATCGGTCCTGACCCGCGCCCAGACCGTGCGCGGACAGGCCAAGTGCGCGGCGTAGGATCCATTGTTCCGCTCATCCCGGCGAAGGCCGGGACCCAGGCTTTTTTCCTGACAGCGCGGCGCCGATAGCTAAAACACCTGGGTCCCGGCCTTCGCCGGGATGAGCGGTGTTGGACGCCTTGGACATTCAGCGGACAGTCTTCCCCATCCTCGACCGCCGCCTGAGGCCCGCCTCGACGGCGGCGCTGGCCGTGGGGTTGTCGGGCGGCGGGGATTCGCTGGCGCTGCTGCTGATCGTGAAGGCCTGGGCCGACGCCCATGGCCGGCGCGTGGTCGCCCTGACCGTCGACCACGGCCTGAACCCCGCCAGCGCCGGCTGGACCGACCGGTGCCGCGAAACGGCGGCGCGGCTGGGCGTGGACTTCCGGGCGCTGGTCTGGACCGGCGACAAGCCGGCTGCCGGCCTGCCCGCCGCCGCCCGCCAGGCGCGTCACGCCCTGCTGGCGGAGGCGGCCCGGGAGCTCGGCGCGCGGGTGCTGCTGCTGGGCCATACGGCCGATGACCTCAGCGAGTCCGCCGCCATGCGCGCCGAAGGCTCGACCGTCTCCGACGCGCGCGAATGGGGGCCGTCGCCGGCCTGGCCCGAGGGCCGCGGCGTCTTCCTGCTCCGCCCCCTGCTGGGCGTCAGCCGCGCGGCGCTGCGGGACTATCTGCGGGACGCCGGCCAAACCTGGATCGACGATCCGGCGAACGAGGATGTGCGGTACGCGAGAGCGAGGGCGCGGGCTGCTCAATCCTCTCCGAGAAGCGGGGAGGGGGACCCTGCGGAGCAGGGTGGAGGGACCGGCGCCGGCCCGTCCGGACAGACCGGAATTCGGGACGTGACCGCCGCCGTTCGCTCTGACCCCTCCACCACGCTCCGCGTGGTCCCCCTCCCCACGTTGTGGGGAGGATTGGTTTTGTCCAAATCCACCTCCCCCGCCACCCTCGCCGCCGCCGCCCTGTGCGCGGCCGGGACGGCGCGGCCGCCGCGCGGGGCCAGCCTGTCGCGGATCATCGACGGGCTGCGTCGGGGCGATCCGTTCACCGTCACCCTGGCCGGGGCGCGGATCGAGGTCGGCTGGACCGACATCACCGTGATGCGCGACGCCGGCGAGATTTCGCGCGGCGGCCTCGCGCCGCTGGCCCTGCCCGAAGGCCGGGAGGTGGTCTGGGACGGCCGGTTCGCGATCCGCGCCGACCGGCCTGGCCTGACGGTGGTCCCGCTCGCCGGCCGCGCCGCGAAACTGCCGGAAAGCGAGCGCAAAAGACTGGCCGCCGTTCCCGCCGCCGCCCGTCCGACCCTGCCCGTCACGATCGACGCCGAAGGGTCCGTGACTTGCCCGATCCTTGCAGAGCGGCCATCGGTTCGTGTTCAAGCCCTCGCTTTGGCCCGTTTCGAGGCGGCGACGGGGGGCGTAGACAGCGAACCTGCCCCGTGACGAATCGCGCGCGTGGCGAAATCGGACCGGCCGCCCTATCTTGTGGTCGGTAACACAGGAAGTTTGAGCGCATGAACCTGCGGAATCTGGCCATCTGGGCGTTCGTCGTCATCATCGCCGCCGGCGTGTGGAGCATGGTGGCGCGCGGCGGCGCCGCGCCCGGGACGACTCCGGCCGCCGAGGCCCATTCCTATTCCGACCTGCTGGGCCAGGTGGATCGCGGCCAGATCGTCAGCGCCAACTTCCACGGCGCGTCGGTCGATCTCGTGACCCAGGACAAGAAGGCCTTCACGGTCGTCGTGCCGGCCGACTCCGCCGATCTGGTCAAGCGGATGGAGGCCCGCGGGGTCAACATCAACTTCAAGACCGGCGAGCGCTCGCTGCTGCTCAATATCCTGATCCAGGCCTTCCCCATCCTGCTGCTGATCGCCGTCTGGGTGTTCTTCATGCGCCAGATGCAGGGCGGGGCCCGCGGGGCCATGGGCTTTGGCAAGTCCAAGGCGCGCCTGCTGACCGAGAACAAGAACAAGATCACCTTCGAGGACGTCGCCGGCGTCGAGGAAGCCAAGGACGACCTCAGCGAGATCGTCGACTTCCTCAAGGACCCGTCCAAGTTCCAGCGTCTGGGCGGCAAGATCCCCAAGGGCGCGCTGCTGGTCGGCCCTCCGGGCACCGGCAAGACGCTGCTGGCCCGCGCCATCGCTGGCGAGGCCGGCGTGCCCTTCTTCACCATTTCCGGCTCGGACTTCGTGGAAATGTTCGTCGGCGTCGGCGCCAGCCGCGTCCGCGACATGTTCGAACAGGCCAAGAAGAACGCGCCCTGCATCATCTTCATCGATGAAATCGACGCCGTCGGCCGCCATCGCGGCGCCGGCGTGGGCGGCGGCAACGACGAGCGCGAACAGACGCTCAACCAGCTGCTGGTCGAGATGGACGGCTTCGAGGCCAACGAAGGCATCATCCTGATCGCCGCCACCAACCGTCCCGACGTGCTCGACCCCGCCCTGCTGCGTCCGGGCCGCTTCGACCGTCAGGTCGTGGTGCCCAACCCCGACGTCACGGGCCGCGAGAAGATCCTCCGCGTGCACATGCGCAACGTGCCGCTGGCGGCCGATGTCGACGTGCGCACCCTGGCCCGCGGCACCCCTGGCTTCTCCGGCGCCGATCTGGCCAACCTGGTCAACGAAGGCGCCCTGCTGGCCGCGCGCAAGAACCGCCGCATGGTCACCCACGACGACTTCGAGATGGCCAAGGACAAGGTCATGATGGGCGCCGAGCGCCGCTCGATGGCCATGAACGAGGAAGAGAAGACGCTGACGGCCTACCACGAGGGCGGCCACGCCCTGGTGGCCATGAGCGTCCCCTGCGCCGACCCGGTGCACAAGGCGACCATCGTGCCGCGCGGCCGTGCGCTCGGCATGGTCATGCAGCTGCCCGAGGGCGACCGCTACTCGATGAAGTACGCCCAGATGACCAGCCGCCTGGCGATCATGATGGCCGGCCGCGTCGCCGAGGAGCTGATCTTCGGCAAGGAGAACATCACCTCCGGCGCCAGCAGCGACATCAAGGCCGCCACGGGTCTGGCCCGGGCGATGGTCACCCAGTGGGGCTACTCCGACAAGCTCGGCACCGTGGCCTATGGCGACAACCAGGAAGAGGTGTTCCTCGGCCATTCGGTCGCGCGCACCCAGAACGTCTCGGAAGAGACGGCCCGGCTGATCGACAACGAGGTCAAGCGGCTGGTCCAGGAAGGCCTCGACGAGGCCCGCCGGATCCTGACCGAGCGGCTGGAAGACCTGCACAAGGTGGCCAAGGCCCTGCTCGAGTTCGAGACCCTCAGCGGCGACGAGATCACCAACGCGATCAAGGGCGTCATGCCCAACCGCGAGGAACCCGATCAGAAGCGCCCGGCCGGCCCCAACGCCTCGGTGCCCCTGTCGCCCCGTCCGGGCGGCGTGGTGGCCCGCGACGCGGAGTAGGCGTCAGCCCTTCGCGAGATGCATCAGCAGGGGCTGGGCGTGAGCCCAGCCCCAATGCGTATCGTAGCCGAACCGCCATTCCCATTGCGCCAGTTCCGGCTTGCCGGCGTCGGCGATCGACAGACTCTGCTCAAGCTCCAGCGCCAGTTCGGCCAGGTCGCCCGCTGCGTCGCCGTACAGGCCGTCCGGCGCGGCATAGAGACCGAGCTTCGGAAACCGGCGCAGGACGTGCGCCGCCCACCAGGTCTCCTCATGGACCCGCGGGTCGTGCTCCTGGTCCTCGTCGATTTCCGGCAGGGCCGTGGCCTCGGCGGCGGCGACCAGCGCCGTCAGAACGGCCTTCAGATCCGCCATCGAGCCCTCGCCCTCGGCTTCGAGAAGGTGCAGGAAGGCGCGGCTGGCTTCGATCCAGGGCGATATTTCGGCGGAGGGGGGATTCGGCGACATGAGCGGCACTAGCGCCCTCGTCATGGGCATCGTCAACGTCACGCCCGACAGCTTCTCCGACGGCGGCCGCTTTCTCGGCCTCGACGCGGGCCTCGCCCACGCCCGACGGCTGATCGCCGAGGGCGCCGACATCCTCGACATCGGCGGCGAGTCGACCCGGCCGGGCGCCGCGCCGGTGTCCGGGGCGGATGAACTGGCGCGGGTTGTTCCGCTGATCACCGCGATCCGCGCCGAAAGCGCCATCCCGATCTCCGTCGACACGCTCAAGCCCGCCGTGGCCCGCGCCGCCGTGGCCGCCGGGGCGACGCTCTGGAACGACGTCAGCGCCCTGCGCGGGCCGGACGCCCCGG